>NZ_JBMYBT010000021.1:0-24548 GCF_053993635.1 Desulfothermus sp.
TACATGTGGATTTCTTAAAAATTGACAAAGAGTTAATAGATAAAACAATTAATGAGCCTATAACAGGTTACCTATTAAAATCAATTTCTGAGTTGTCCCTTTTTAGAAACATTGCCATTATAGGAGAAGGGATTGACTCTCCAAGCAAACTGAGATTAATTAATAAGATAGGATTTGACTATGGACAAGGATATTATTTATCAAAACCAAAAATACCAGAACATTTTTTAACAAAAGAGAAACATTTTAAATAAAGGGGAGATATTAATCTCCCCCTTCAAACTTTTAATCTAGTTGGATTCCATTGTCCTTTGCCGCATCTTTCACGTGCTCCACAAATATTTTTACTATCTCAGGATTTTCACCAAGCCCTTCTATTATTGGATAAACCCTAATTCCCTTTGACTTTATAACAGACTTCCAGGAATCCTTATCAGGACCTGCCATGTCGTTGTTGGCGTGGTCTCCAGCAACCATCATAAGGGGTTTTAACACAACTCTTTTGACCTTTGAGTGCACAAGAGCAGAGACAACATCATCTAAGGATGGGAATCCCTCAACTGTTCCTATAAAGATCTTCACACCTTTATACATATGTCTCATTTTGTTTTGAAGCTGGGCATAGATACCAGTTGAAAAATATTCATTTCCATGTCCCATATATACCAGGGCTGCATGTTTTTTCTTTGCATATTCTACGTCTTTTTTTAGGGCCTTGGCTGTTTTTTCCATATCCTCTATATAATCGTGTTCTGGCCCCCACCTACCTGTCAATGGACGTCCAACTACAAGTTTTTCAAAGGGCATATACTTCTTTTTAATGGTCTTTATTGTATTTAAACCATTTACATAGGAGCATAAATCTATGAATTCTTCACCTGCATAAAAATGGGTTGGTTGTACAATAATTGTCCTGTATCCTTCATCTTGCAAGTCAGCAATAGTTGCAAGTGGGCCTTTTACATAAAAGATATCCTTTGGTATATCTTTTCTATTTATCCATTTTGGATCATCTTGTCTTTTGTGCCAAATTTTTCTAATAATATTTGAAGTAAAGGCCATTTTTACTTTTGCAGATGGAAACTCCCTTTTAATTGCATCTCTAACATTGAGCAGTGATTTTAATGCCTTTGGATAGGTAGTACCAAAGGCCGCCACAACAATCCCAATTTTTGATTTCTGATGTTCCATAGCAAATCCTCTACCCAAAATTAATGTGGATAAAATCATACATGCTAAAAAAATTTTTAGAAACCGCATAACAAAACCTCCTTTTAAAATAAAATTAAAAATAAAAAAACCCTTTAACTGGATAAAAATACCAGTTAAAGGGTTGCACCCGCGTTTTCTTCACCCTTCTTAATGCCTGATTTGTCCCCAGCATTCAGGCATCTATTCTGTGTGGCAGGTCTTCTGACTCCAGGATCATCCTACTTGCCCTGTTGAAAAAAATATTCAACAGGACTCGCCTATATAAAGGCGAACTGCACCTTCCCACCGCACACCTATCTTTGGTGCTAGGTAGTGGTATTTTGCAGCTTTCGTCCCCTGTCACAGCGGCCGGGACCGTGCCAGATTTCCACTGGCTTCCCTTTTAAGCCCTTTTAGGCACCACACACACTTTTTTAGGTTTTAATTTTAAAATAGTCAATAATTAACTCGATGTTTTATTAATTTGACAATTTTATCAATTGGATTTTAAAATTTCCTGAACTAAAAAATGGAGGGCAAATATGATAGTTGCAATTGACTCCCACATGCATGGCGATATCTTATTAAAACAAAATAGGGATTTCCCTGCCAGATATCGAGACAACAGCATAGGAGGAATAATCTGGTCATATAATGAAAACATACATAACGCTTCAGATTATACCATTTACTGGAATTATTTAAAGAATATAGCTGAGGAATTATCAGAGAAAAATTCACCCTTTTTTTACAAGATAGGAATTCATCCAAGGACCATTTGCCAAGAGCTAAAAAACACCAAAAAACTTACTACAGAGTTAAAAAGGGCCTTAGAAACCCATATGAAAAATCCTAAGTGTCTTGGGATTGGTGAAATAGGATTGGATGGAGAGGATGAAATTCAAGAAAAAATATTTATTGAGCAACTTAATTGGTGTATAAATTATTTGCCAGAAAACAAGAGAATTGGTATCCATACTCCTAGAAAAAATAAATACAAAATAACCCAAAAGATATTAGATATTTTAAATAATTACAAATCCCTTCATAAACAGATAGTAATTGATCATGTTGAATTAAATACAATTGAGCTAGTAAAAAAAATCAATGTCCAAATAGGGATTACCTTACAAGAAGGAAAATCTACAAAAGATGATGTAGAAAAACTGGTTAATAATAATTTATATGATATAAATAAAGTAATGCTAAATAGTGATAGTGGAAAAATTATATCCAGACCATACATAGATTTTGTTACTGGGAAATATCTTAGATCAGAGGAAAAAGCAAAATTATTAAAACATAACATAATCTCATTTTATAATTTAGAAGAACACTTATCTTAACGGTTCAATAATATTGAACTAAAGCTTATTGAAAATGTGTCAGAGAATTGTGAAACAAAAAAAATTGAACTTCCAATCTTGAAAAAATATGGCTTAACGTATAAGAATAAATATTATTTGGTGGTTTTGGCTCTTTTTTGTTTCACCTTTAACAAGAGAGTGGAGAGTGATGAAAGAATTTGTTGAAAAGCTTGTAAAGGAAATTGTGGATAGGCCAGAAGAGGTAGTTGTAGAAGAAAATTTAGAAAATGTACGAATGCCTCTTCTAGAGTTAAAAGTGGCCAAAGAGGACATGGGTAAGGTGATAGGAAAAAGGGGAAAAATGATAGAGGCACTTAGGATCCTCCTTGCTGCTGCCTCTAAAAAACACAAAAAAGAATATCAACTCATAGTTGTGGACCAGGATTAAATGGGACAAAAAAAAATCGTGGTGTTGGGGACAGCATCTCAGGTCCCCACCACCTTTAGAAACCACGTGGGACTTTTTTTACGGTGGGAAAATGAGGACTTTTTGTTTGACCCAGGCGAAGGGACCCAAAGACAATTAATTAGATTTAAAGTCCCAATAAATAGAATAAAAAAAATCTTTATTTCCCATTTCCATGGAGACCACTGTCTTGGACTACCAGGCATAATCCAAAGGCTCTCACTAAATCAAATAAAACATCCAGTAGAAATTATCTATCCAAAACAAGGGGAAGTTTTTGTAAAAAATTTAATCAATGCTGCAGTATTTCACAACAACCTGGAGTTAATATTTTGCCCAATTGATAATGATGGGAAAATAACTGTTTCAGGTGATGTATTAATACATGCTTATAAATTAGACCATGGAATAGATTGTTTTGGCTTTAGAATATCTGATCCTCCAAAATGGAATATTATCCCCTCAAAACTCCCTAAAGACCTACCCAAAGAGGCCATTGGCGAGCTTAAAGATAGAGGAATGATTGAATTTAAAGGACAAAGGATCTTTTTACAACAAGTTGCAGTCCCCAAAAAAACACAAATTTTTTCGTATGTTATGGATACACGGATCTGCGATTCAGCCTATAAAATCGCAGATAGTGCAGATATCTTGGTCTGTGAATCAACCTACCTTTCAACAGAAATAAAATTAGCTGAAAGTTACAAACACTTAACAGCAAGGCAGGCAGCTGAAATTGCAAAAAAAAGCAAGGCAAAAAAGTTAATCCTAACCCATTTTTCACAAAGATATAACATCCCAGAAGTATTTGAACAAGAAGCTAAAAACATTTTTAAAAATACCATTGCAGCAATAGACGGTATGGAAGTGAAGTTTGAAATTATAAAAAGAAGTGTTTAATCGGGTTTATTGGGTTTGTGGGTTTGTTGGGTTCAACTCTTTAACACATTAACCCCAAAACCCTTAACCCATAAACCCTCAACCCTTTAACACTATATTTAGCACTAACTTAATTTTATTCCCATCTTCTCTTATCTACTATTGGTTTGATTTCTGGAGGCAAGGTCCCAGGTGGGACTATCTTTAAGTTTGGTCTAATCTTAATTTTTTCCCTAAAAGTATGTAAGAGTTCGTCCTTTCTCTTGAATTCTGTTGCTTCAACATACAGGGTAACCTCGTCTATTCCACCTTCATTTGTGACCTCTAGCTGCCACCTCTTTATCTCATCAAACCTGGTAATCACCTGTTCAATCTGATGTGGATATACAAACAGACCTTTAATTCTTGCTGTAGTATCCACACGTCCAATTATACCACCAAGTCTTGGAGATGTCCTACCACAAGGACATGGTCCTCGGTCAATATATGACAAATCTCCTGTGGCAAGTCTGATCAAAGGATATGTCTTATTAAGACCAGTTACTACAACCTCTCCAACTTCGCCGTCTTTTAATGGAATCCCTGTATCAGGATGGCATATTTCCACATAAACCTTTGATGATATATGGAGACCATTTTTATGATAGCACTCATATCCAATACAACCCACATCAGCAGTTCCATAGCCTTCTCTCATTATTAGATCGAATTTCTTTTCTAGGGTGTTTCTCACCTTCTCAGACAACTTTTCTGCAGTTACAAATGCCACTTCTAAAGAAAGGTCTTTTCTTAAATTAAGTCCCATATCTTCAGCTTTTTGAGCAATATGAGAGAGATAGCTGGCGGTTCCAACATATCCTGTGACCTTTAATTTTCTCATGATTTCCAACTGGGTATTCGTATTGCCAGGACCCGCAGGAATAACAGCACATTCTAAATTTCTAAGGGGTTCTTCAAACATCAGACCTGCTGGATTTAAATTATAATTAAAACAATTCTGCACAATATCGCCTGTCCTAAAACCAGCGGCATAAAAGCCTTCTGTCCATCCCCAATAATCTGGTTTTCTGTCCTCGGGGTCAAATATTGGACCTGGAGACATAAATATGCGTCTCATCTTACCCAGGTCCTTTGTTAAAAGCCCACCTAAGCGAGGACCCATTGATTGGAGAAATATAAGCTCTTTTTTCTTTAAAATTGGAATGTGTTTGATGTCAGAAAGGTCCTTGAACTTATTTACATCAAATTGTGCCCTGTCAAAGCGTTTTTTTACTTCTTCTGAATACCTATATGCATATTGTAAAAGCTCTTTTAAATGGATACGATAAAACTGTTTTCTCTCAGACTCATCCAACACTTCAAGACGACTGTATATCCCTTCTGTCCTGTCTTTTCTGGTCATACAAGACATACCTCCAACTCTTTATTGATTTGGTAAAATATAAGTGTTAAGGACTCCTCATGAGTATGTCAAGATAATTACTTGTCCATTTGAAACTATTCAAATCTCGGGCGCCCACTGGCAATAACAACCAACTTATCTTTTTCTTTTAAGACCAAATCAGGGGAAGGATTGGCAAGATATGTGCTCTTTGAGCTATCATAAACTCCCAAGCAGAGAATGTTATATTCTTTTTTCAGAGATATAAGCACATCTAAAAAATTCTTTCCAATAAAATTGGAAGGAACCTTCATTAAATAAAATTCATTGCCATATCTATTTGAAAGAAGTTCACTCACAATTTCAGTTACTCCGTGATCCAGTGCCGCCTGAACCAACAACTTAGCACTAATCTCTCCTCCTATTATAATTTCATCTGCCTTTGCATTTTTTAAGTGTTCCAAATTTTTACTATCTTTTAACTCAACACAAACATAGCTTTCTGGATACAATGACTTTATAGTCAACGTAGTCAAAATAGCCTTGGCATCCTGAGAATATGAATCCAATCTATCATCCAAAAGTACAATCACACTATCTGCCTGCTCACAATTGGCCTTTTTTAAGGTCTCTTTGTTTGGCTCTCCTTTCACAAAATAAAATAAATTATCCTCTGGTTTCGGAGATTCATCAATATCAGCTATTAAAACTATTGGTTTATTTTGAGTCTTTAAATCTGCTCTGAGTTCTTCATAAATTTCCTCTCCCCGCTCATTCCATCCACATATAATAAAATGTTTGGCTTCGTCTACAGACCTTAAACCTTTTTTCTTCATCTCTCTCTCCTCAATAAAAAAACCAGCTAAACTTGCAGTAAGAATTCCTGTTAAGCCTATTCCAAAAAACATTATAACAACACCTATAATTTTGCCACTCAAGGTAGATGGGGTTATATCTCCATAACCAACTGTAGTAACTGTAACCACAGCCCACCATAGGGCACCCATAATACTCATGTTTTTTTCTACATATGCAAAAGCAAAGCTCCCTAAAAAAATCACTGCTAATACCAATAGGAATAAACGATGGAGCTTTTCTCTTACTGTGTATTCAAAAAATCTTTTGATAATAAATAATACACTAGGCATATGTTCTTTAATCTTTACTCTATCTTAATACGCAATTGCTCAACCTATCCTAAAACCTTATGACCTATTCTTTTCCCTAGCATTTGTTACCTTTATTAGATACGATATTAATATTACCAAAAATACAGAACAGGCTGAAAAGAAATAAAAAACAAAATGTAGAGAATAGAATTGTTTTATATATTTTACAATATAGACTGATAAAGATCCAACTCCAAAAGTTAAAATAAATTTTGTTCCATAGCCTTTATGCCTCATTTTTCTTGGAGTAAAACGAGCTACAAGTGTATTTTCCATAGGTTGATTTCCAAGTAAAAATAAAAAATATAGGATAGATACTACAATCAAAGGAATATTACTAAAATGAGCCATTAAAATAGAAAGAAATATCAAAATTGTATGAAACAATAAATATCCATATTTAGGATCATATCTTTCAGCAAATATTCCCCCTATTAGTTGTCCTATCATTCCAAATAAAAATACTATTGATGTACTCAATGTGGCTACTACATTTGAAGTCAAAAAAGGGAAATTGAGTCTATTTAAAATATACAATAGATAATGATTCTTCAGTTCAAAATAGGTAGGTAAGATTAAAGTAATTCCCCTATATATGACGCCCGCAGTCATCATACATATGCATAGAATTATAAAAGGATATAACATGGAATCGTTGTTATTTTTATTTAAATCTTCCTTAACACCTGCCTCCATCTCCTTAAAAGGCAAAAAAAACATAACACAAAAAGCCATTAAATTTACAACACCAACTGCAAAAAAACTAGCTCTAACACCGTAAAAATAATTCACTAGTCCTGCCAAAATTGGAGCAGATGCAAGTCCAATGTTTCCAAACATCCCATTTATTCCAAGGGCAAGGCTCATCCTGGATATACTTTTTGAGATAATGCCAAGACCAATTGGGTGATATATACCTGAAAAAAGCCCTACTCCACCTAAAAACAGAGAAAATAATAATGGATTTTTCAGAAAAATACTGGCCATAATGGCACACGTACCAGTTCCTAAATAAAAAAAATACATAAGTTTCTTTGCCTCTATTCTATCACCTATAACTCCCCAAGGAAAGGCGCTTAAACCAAATAAAAGATACATATAAAAAGACAGGGGCAATACATCCTTTATCTCCATTTTAAGATAACCGGACATGGGTAAAACCAGGGCTGGAAAAACCAGCATATTAAAATGGCTTAAAAAGTGAGCAAAATTCATATTTATTAATGTATTTCTCTCATTTTTATCCATTTGTTGTCCTATTTTTTTAATTTTAATGGAGCAACTAACTTTATTAAATTTGGTGATAAGCCATTCTCAAATTTAGAAGATTTGACAAGATATTATTTTTTTTACTAGAAAATATTTGCTTTTTAAGCAACCACCAATTAATTTTCATTTGATTTTGCCAAAAATGTTAAACTTGGATTATTGATAGGTTTGAAATCTTAAGGAGTCAATAGCAAATTCTTTTTAGTCATCATTCATTAACTATTACAAGGAGTTTTGTGTGACTACAAAACTTGGAATACTTATATCTGGCAGCGGCACAAATTTACAATCAATTATTAATTCAATTAAAAGGGGAAGTTTAAAAGCGGACATTGGAGTAGTGATTTCTAATGTTGAGAATGCCTATGGTCTGATAAGGGCAAAAAAAGAGGATATTCCCACTTATTTTGTAGATCACAGAAAATATAAATCAAGAAAAGACCATGAAGCAAAATTAATTGAGATATTGCAAGATTATGGGGTGGATATTGTGATTTTAGCTGGATATATGAGGATTATAACAGATTATTTCATATCCCAGTATCCAAACAAGATTTTAAATATCCATCCTGCAATCCTGCCCAGTTTTAAAGGCGTAGATGCCCAAAAGCAGGCAGTGGAATATGGAGTAAAATTGTCAGGGGCAACAGTCCACTTTGTGGATGAAAAAGTAGATCACGGTCCTATTATTATCCAGGGAGCAACAATCGTAAATGAAAACGACACTCGAGAAGATCTGGCAAACAGGATATTAAAAATAGAACACAGGATATTTCCTCAGGCAATTTCATGGCTCGTTGAGGGTAGAATTCAAATTAATGGAAACAAAACCTATATAAAGAATAAAAAAGACAACAATTTTGCAGACATATCAGATTTACATCCCTGTATTATTAACCCCCCCCTTGAAGAAGGGTTTTGAAATTCCATATTCCATATTTATTAACCTGACAATTTTCAATTTTGATATTGACCATGATTGTAAATACCGTTACAGTTCCCAACAATTAAAATAAAAAATGGAGTGAAGGAGTTTATTATGACAAAAAAAATGCAAACTATTGATGGTAATACTGCAGCAGCCCATATTGCCTACGCACTCTCTGATGTTGCGGCAATTTATCCAATTACACCATCATCGCCTATTGGCGAGATATGTGATGAATGGGCTGCCCAGGGCAGAAAGAACATCTTTGGGCAAAAGGTTCTTATTAGAGAAATGCAATCAGAAGCAGGTGCAGCCGGGGCTGTTCACGGCTCATTGGTCACAGGTGCATTAACATCTACATTTACTGCATCCCAGGGACTTCTCTTAATGATTCCAAACATGTATAAAATAGCTGGTGAGCTCCTTCCAGGTGTATTTCATGTCACAGCAAGATCTATAGCCACACATGCCCTCTCAATCTTTGGTGACCATTCAGATGTAATGGCAGTTAGACAAACGGGGTTTGGGCTCCTTTGTTCGTCATCTGTTCAGGAAGTCATGGACCTTGGTCTGGTAGCCCATCTGGCAGCAATTGATTCAAGCATTCCGTTTCTACACTTTTTTGATGGGTTCAGGACATCCCATGAAATCCAGAAAGTACACGTAATTGATTATGAAGATATAGCATCTATTGTAAATTACGAAGCTATCGAGGATTTCAGGGCAAGGGCAATGAATCCTGAGCATCCCCACTTAAGAGGCACCAGCCAAAATCCCGATATCTTTTTCCAGAATAGAGAAGCATGCAATCTATTTTACAATGAACTTCCTGGGATAGTTGAGGAAAATATGAAAAAGGTCTCTGCCCTAACTGGCAGAAAATACAATCTCTTTGACTATGTTGGCCATGAAGAAGCAGATAGAGTTGTTGTGGCAATGGGTTCTGCGTGTGAAACCTTAGAAGAGGTTGTAAGTCATTTGATAGACAAAGGCGAAAGGGTTGGCCTTGTTAAAGTTAGGTTATATAGGCCTTTTGTAAAAGATGCCTTTCTAAGAGCCCTGCCAAATAGCGTTGAGACAATCACTGTTCTTGATAGGACCAAAGAACCTGGTTCCCTTGGAGAGCCCTTATATGAGGATGTATGCACACTATTTATGGAGAAAGGCGAGATGCCCCTTATCCTTGGTGGAAGATATGGTTTAGGTTCCAAGGATTTTACACCTGCAATGGCCAAGGCAGTTTTTGACAATATGAAAAAGGCAGGTCCTAAAAATCACTTCACAGTAGGTATTGAGGACGACGTCACTAGGCTGTCCCTAGACTACGAGGAAGAGATAGAAGACACCACCCCTCCTGGAACTGTACAGTGTAAATTCTGGGGACTTGGCTCTGACGGAACCGTTGGCGCTAATAAGAGTGCAATCAAAATTATTGGAGATAATACCCCACTATATGCACAAGGATATTTTGCTTATGATGCAAAAAAATCTGGTGGTTATACAGTTTCTCATTTGAGATTTGGAAAAGAACCAATAAAATCCACTTACTTAATAACAAACGCAGATTATATTGCATGTCACCAACCATCATATGTGTATCTTTACGATGTATTGGAAGGAATAAAAGAAGGAGGGACATTTCTTTTAAATTCCCCATGGAACAGTGTTGAAGAGATGGAGAAAAACCTTCCAAATTCCCTTAAGAGAACAATCGCCCAGAAAAAGATAAAGTTCTACAATATAGATGCTGTTGAAATTGCCAATGAAGTGGGCTTAGGTAATCGTATAAATATGATTATGCAAACAGCATTTTTCAAGCTCTCGAACGTGCTTCCAATTGATGAAGCCATCTCTCTTTTGAAAGATTCTATTAAAAAAACCTATGGCAAAAAAGGTGAAAAAATTGTAAATATGAATATAGAGGCAGTGGACAAGGCCATAGATAAAATAGTTGAAATCAAGTATCCAGAATCATGGGCAGAACTACTAGATGAAGCTGTAGAAGAGAAGGATGAACCAGAATTTATTAAAGAGGTATTAAGGCCAATTGCTGCCTTAAAAGGGGACAGTCTCCCTGTTAGCAAATTTTCACCTGATGGTGTATTTCCAGTGGGAACATCCAAATATGAAAAAAGGGGTGTTGCAATAAATGTCCCAGAGTGGATCCCTGAAAATTGTATCCAGTGTAATCAATGCTCATTTGTATGCCCACATGCAGCTATTCGTCCATTCCTTCTAACAGATGAGGAAAAACAAAACGCCCCAGAAAACTTCGTGACTATTGAAGCCAAGGGTAAAGAACTCAAAGGATATCATTTCCGCATACAGGTAAGCCCACTTGACTGTACAGGCTGTGGAAGTTGTGTAGAAGTATGTCCAGCAAAGGAAAAGGCCCTGGTAATGAAGCCAATATTCACTCAAAAAGACAGAGAAGCTCCCAATTGGGAATTTGCAGTATCTTTAGAGCCCAAAGACTACTTAATGCCCAAGACAAGTGTAAAGGGTTCTCAATTTCAACAGCCACTTTTGGAGTTCTCAGGGGCATGTGCTGGTTGTGGAGAAACACCCTATGTAAAACTCATCACACAGCTCTTTGGAGACAGGATGTACATTGCCAATGCAACAGGTTGTAGCTCTATCTGGGGTGGCACTGCACCATCTATTCCTTACTGCACAAATAAAAATGGACACGGTCCAACATGGGGCAATTCTTTATTTGAAGATGCAGCTGAATATGGGTTTGGAATGCTCCTTGGTGTAAAACAAAGGAGGGAAAAGCTAGCTGAATTAATCAAAGAAGCATTAAATTTAAATATTTCCCCTGAGCTCAAAGAGGCCTTTATTGGGTGGCTTGATAATAAAGATGATGCAGAAAAATCCAGGGAATATGCAGAAAAGATCAAAGAAGAACTTCCCATGCAGATGGAACATCCCATATTAAATCAAATATGGGATATGGAAGATTTGCTTGTGAAAAAGTCCTTCTGGATATTTGGTGGTGATGGTTGGGCATATGACATAGGATATGGTGGTGTGGATCACGTAATTGCCTCAGGTGAAGACATAAATATCTTAGTATTAGATACAGAAGTATATTCAAATACTGGTGGACAATCATCTAAGGCCACCCCACTTGGATCCATTGCTAAATTCGCAGCTGCAGGAAAGACCACACCAAAGAAGGACCTTGGAAGAATGGCCATGACCTATGGCTATGTATATGTTGCATCTGTATCCATGGGTGCCAATAAAAACCAGTTATTAAAGGCATTATCCGAGGCAGAAGCCTATAATGGTCCGTCACTAATTTTATGCTATGCCCCATGTATTAACCATGGTATATTTAAAGGCATGGGCAAATCCCAGGAAGAAGAAAAACTGGCAGTGCAATCAGGGTACTGGCCACTTTATAGGTATAATCCAATGCTTGCAATGGAAGGGAAAAATCCATTTATCCTGGATTCTAAGGAGCCAGATGGATCCTTAAAAGAATTCCTTGAGGGCGAAAACAGATATCAACTCCTAAAACGCACCCATCCAGAACTTGCAGAACAGTACTGGAAGGAAATGGAAGAGATGGTTAAAAATAGATATGAGATGTTTAAAAAAATGGCCGAAGGCTAAAGCATATTATATGGGGCCCTGAATTGGGCCCTTTTTTTTATGCAAGCCCGACCTTTTTCTTGAGCTCTTCTAATTTTTGTAAAGAGGAGGACTTATCTTCCTTGATTAAACTATCTACTTTGTCCTCTAATGATGTTTCTTCAGCTGCAATATCTCCATAGGCCTGGGCCAAAGATTCTTCTTCTTCAACCTTTTGTTTCATCCTCTCCAACATAGATATTGTGGAACTTGAATCTACCTTTGCCATTTGCTTATTTACCTTTTTAACAGCCTTGGCAGTTGCAGCCCTTGCCTTTAAAGCCTTTAATTCTGCTTCATACTTGGCTATCTGAGATTTTAGCTGTTGTACCTTTATATTTAAATTATCTGCCATTTTTCTCTGGGCTTCTGCTTCCTGCTCAAGCCTTTTTGCATTTGCATCAAATCTCTCTGCCTTGTCTAAAAGTTCAGCAGATAATTTCTCTGCCTCAGATTGCTCAATCTCTCCTTTTGCTGCCCTGGAGAGTAAAATCTCGGCCTTTTTCACATACTGAGCAGCCCTCTTTTTCTCGTTTTCAGCTTCTCTCTGGAACCTAATCATTGATGCCTTTACCTCTGCTAAGGCCGATGTTGCTTCAGAAAGGTTCTTTTTTAAGTCCCTTATGCCTTGTTCTGTTAATTTTATTGGGTCCTCTAATTTATCCACCAAATGATGGGCCTCTGCTTGTCCTATTTTAAAAAAACGACTAAGTATTCCCATATTTTTCCCTCCTAATTTTCCTTGGATATCTTAATTAATGCATCACCGTGTTCAGCAAAAAATATCTCCAGAGAATTAATTGTTGATTCAAATTCCTCTAAATCTAATGTATCCAACCGTAAGGTATTTCTGAACAAAATAGTATTGGATTCACTGTCCAATACAAAAGCGCCAAAGGGTAAAAACCTGCTCTGCTCTAAAAACCATCTGTAATGCTTTTCAGAAAATTTACCAATTGGCTGCTCGATTATTAGTATTTCCCCTTCACAATCCACAATCATACCTTTAATTCCCCTTGTCTCATCTTCAATTACCACTAATTCCTCTTCTGGGACCTCATCTACAATGGACAGTCCCATATCGGCTATCATCTCTTTGACATTTAAAAAGTCCATAATTTCCTCCTGATATTTTTAATTTTTCTACATTCCCCATATCTTAATTTTTTTACCATCCACTGTTTTTTCCATCTCAAATATCTTTTCATCCCAGGATATACCCTCTCTTTTGTCAAAAATAACTAAATGCCCTTCAAGGGCACTGCATTTGTCCATGTAGTCTTTGGTCTGCTTGAGTCCTTCTGCTACTACCTTGTCTAAACTTTTACGTAATATCTTTAGTTCTATCACTATTTTTTGCACATTATTATCTTTGGTTGGCCATACAACTAATAGGTCTGTGCGTCTTTTTCCAAGACCATATTCTCTGTATATTCTACCTCCACTATTTACTATCCTCTGTAAAAATGCCTGCAAAAGAAGCTGAGGACCTGCCTCTTTGTAGTCAAATCTCTCAATCCAAGATTCACTGTGTTCTCTGAAAAACTCCTGAAAAGCACGCATGAGTTTATCCATGTCAAGAAAGCCATCTTCCCTTACATACCACGCAGCATCCTGAGTTATGGTAAGCTGGGTGGAAAATGTAAGTTCCCTGGGTATCACCTCTTGATATATCTTATTGGATATCCTAAGACTAGGACGGGTCTTTATAAGACCTAAGTCTCTTACATACAGAATGTCATCAACAGGGATATCCTCTGGCTCTTCTTCCCCTATTAGAATCCTCTCAATCACCTTTTTAACCCGCTCTTCCCTCAACTTATCAGCAAGCTGGTCAATATGGGTGTATCTCTCTATTATTATCCTTTCTTTTGCCTCTTCTATTATGTCTTTTGTGATTTTTTTGGACCTATCTCTACTCTGTTTAATCTCAAAACAGGCCACATAGCCCAGGGCATTCACAAGCCATGGCTGACCTTCTGTTAATTCCCACACATAATCAATCACTCCCTCTTCAAATTCCTGGCCTGTTTCCTCTGTGTGTTGAGAATAGAGGATACTTATCTCCCCCTTATTAAAATCCCCAAGGTGAAGGGATTCTGCTTTAATGTTAAAAGCACTACCACCTGTGATTACCTCTTTTTGTTGACTTGAATGTATGCGATAGTCCCTTACATCCCTAACACCACAAAGTATTATACTCTGAGGAAAGGTCTTTGGCCTGTCAGTATACCCGGCTCTTAGTTGCCTTAAAACACTTATAAGGGTATCACCTATTAAGCTATCTATTTCATCAATCATCAGGACAACTGGTTTTTGACTATGGATACAATATTTTCTAAGGGCTTCTTTTAAGATTGTATGGGGCCCAAATCTCAAAATATCCATTCTTTGTTTTACTAAAAAGTCATCCCCAATTATATCTTCGATTTTTGTACTGAGCTCATATAAAATGGCATCCATTGCTTCATACACATTTTCCCTTGCTGCCTGGGCCACCTCAACATTAATATAAATAGAGTTATATTTCCCCTGATTGTTTAAATACTCCATTAATGCAAGCAAACAACTGGTCTTTCCTGTTTGCCTTGGTGCATGGAGTACAAAATATTTTTTTTGGTCTATGAGCATCAATACTTCTTCCAATTCCAGCCTCTCAAGGGGTGGGAGACAATAGTGCTCATCACACCTAACAGGCCCTGCTGTATTGAAATATTTCATAAAGAGTGCCCTTTTTTTTGTTAAACATTTCCTTAAGTTATAAAAGTCCCATTTTTTCCTCTAATTCTTGAATCTTCTTCTCTATATACTCCTTTTCTTCAGGCTTTAAATCCTTTTTTTCAAGCATTTTTCTGAGGCCAATTAAGGTCATCTCCTCTCTGTATTCCCTACAAGTATACTTTGGAGGCTGGTCTTTTTGATTTTTCCTGTCCATATTTCTACACCTTTTTTTCTCTGTGTTTGACATATGACCAATTTAGACTAATTATTTTTGTTGTTTGATACACTTGAGTTAGAAAAAGTAAATGACAGATTTGAAAATATCAAGGGATTTCATCTTTACAACTCTTTTTATAAAGTAAGTCCACAATATGTTTATATCAATCCCAAAAACACCATTTTTTAGTTGTTGATATTATACGTAGAAAAGATTAAGATTCACTCTTTAAATTTCTCTTTGAGATCAAGGAAGTTGCCTTGTTTTTTCCACCAAATATAAAGAAAATAATCTTACACAATTTAGACAAAGATCTGACTATTACAAAGTCAGGGGTAGGGAGCCAGTGTTATCTGGCGAATCTTTTTTATAAAAAGGGAAAAGATGTCGTTGTAATATTTCCAGATGAATCATACCTAAAGACCTTTTCTGCTCTTATAAAGATCTTTAGCCCAAAAACAAAAAATAGCTTCTGGGAAGAAAGTTTTATAGAACTTGGTAGGTTTGACCCAAATACCCAGGATAAAAAAAATTGGGCAAAGAGATGGGCAGCTCTATTTAAACTCGTTGAAGGCCCAACACCTAAAATAATAGCTTGCACTGCGGATAATCTCCTCCCTTTTTGGCCTCCACCAGAAATTATCAAGGACAATTACTTCTTTATCTCTGTTGGTGATTCTATACTTTATGATGAACTTATAGAAATACTTACCCAATTTGGCTATAATAGAACAAAACTAACCACAAACCTGGGAGAATTTTCTGTAAGAGGAGATGTAATAGATGTCTATGCACCAGGATACTCACAGCCAGTGAGAATAGAACTTTTTGGGGATCTGGTTGAAGGGATACGCACATTTGATCCTCTGTCACAACGCTCAAAAAACGCACTAGACCATGTAGTTCTTTTACCTCTCACTCCAGTTATTTCTGACGATAAATTAATAAAAGAGGCCAAAGATATATGGCACTACCTTTGGAAGACGGGACTGCTCAGCAAAAAGGCCATTTCTGTTTTTGAAGATTCAATTAGTCTTGAAGAGAATAATATCCTTCCAGGTTTGTTTTATAAAGAAGCTACATCACTCACTAACTATCTACCAGAAAATACAATATTTTTTTTAGTAGAGCCAGAGATGCTCAGGCGGACATTAGATGATAGCGAAGCTATATGGAAAAACTTTTTTGAGCAACTACACCAAAATAAAGGGATGAGAATTCCCTACGATAAGGCTTTTAATACGGCTTCCCAGGCCAAATCCCTTTGGGTTGAAGGAAAAAAGGTGATATTTGATCCCCTTGCAAGTAAAGAAACAGCAACCCTGCAATTACCAGAACAAAAATACTTTTCATTTTCTGACCTTTTTTGGCGTCCTGAAGACAAAAAACGCCCTATTTCCACATTAATTTCCGCCTTAAAAGAATGGTCTAAAACAAAAAATCAGGTAGTACTCACCTTTAGGAGCGAAAAAGCAAAAAATAAATTTTTTAATATAATCAATGAAAGGAAATCAGCAGATGAGACTGCTTTATTTGACATTTATGAAAAGTTCCATCCAGATAAAAAGGGTATATTTGTAACTATATCTCCTCTTTCAATTGGCCTTTCCCTTGAATGGAATCATGTGATGTTTTTATCTGAATCTATTTTTCTCCCAGCAAAATCAAAGGCTCCATCGGCAAAAATCCAAAAAAAATTTAAGGGAATATCAGATGTAGACGAGATCAAGCCAGGAGATTTTCTCGTTCACAGGGACTATGGAATAGGCCAATTCCTTGGGCTCACTCGCATTCAGGTAAATGATATTGGAAACGATTACTTAGAACTTATGTATGCAGATTCCAACAAACTCTACGTCCCAGTGGATAAATTAAACCTTATCCAGAAATACAAAGGGCCTGATGGTGTAGTTCCAACTCTAGACAGGCTGGGCTCAACTAGTTGGGCAAAGACCAGGGAGAAGGTAAAAAAGGCAATTGAGACCATTGCACAAGATATTGTAAAAATGTATGCATACAGGAAAGTGATTAAGGGATTTAAATATCCCCCAGTGGATGAAGATTACAGAGAATTTGAAGCCACTTTCCCATTTGAAGAGACACCTGATCAAGAAAAGGCCATTTTGGATGTATTAAAGGACATGGAAAAAGATGAGCCAATGGACAGGTTAATATGCGGAGATGTGGGGTTTGGAAAGACAGAAATTGCCATGCGGGCAGCGTATAGGGCCGTAAGTGCTGGAAGGCAAGTATGTTTATTGTGTCCAACTACAGTTCTTGCAGAACAGCACTATCGGAATTTCAAGACAAGGATGGAGGAATTTGGTGTCAATGTAGCAATGTTGAGTAGATTTGTGTCCAAGAGCAAACAAAAACTAATAATTGAATCCCTAAAAAAGGGGGAAATAGACATTATAATAGGCACACACAGGCTATTATCTTCAGATGTTGAAATTCCCCGACTAGGCCTCTTTATACTGGATGAGGAACAGAGATTTGGGGTAAGACAAAAAGAAAAGCTAAAACAACTTAGAAAGAGAGTAGATGTCCTCACCATGACGGCAACACCAATCCCCAGGACATTGCAACTTTCTTTAACAGGGATTAGGGATTTAAGTGTAATAGAAACACCACCAGCAGATAGAAGGCCAGTTAAGACCTCTATAATTGAGAGGAATAAAATAGAGTTAAAACAAATTCTGCAAAGGGAGTTGGATAGGGGTGGACAGGTATTCTGGGTATACAACAGGGTAAAGGGTCTACCCAGGATTAAGGAATTTGTTAAATCTCTAGTGCCTGATGCAGTTGTAGAAATAGCCCATGGTCAGATGTCTGAAAAAAAACTGGAAGAAACATTGCACAACTTTTTGCTTGGAGACATACAAATTTTAGTATGTACAGCCATAATTGAAGCTGGTTTAGATTTTCCAAATGCAAATACCTTAATTGTAGATACACCTCAATTATTTGGTCTTGGACAGCTCTACCAGTTACGAGGCAGGGTTGGTAGGTCCAATGTTCAGGCCTATGCCTATTTTGTAGTGGACTCAATAAAACACCTATCAAAGCCAGTTATAAAACGTCTCAAAACTATTTTGGAGTTGGATTATCTTGGTGCGGGTTTTAAGGTTGCCATGGCAGACCTAAAATTACGGGGAGCTGGAAATCTCCTTGGTGAGGCACAAACTGGAAACATAGCAAAAGTTGGCCTGGATCTTTACCTTGAAATGTTGGAAAAAGAAATCAAAAAACTTAAGGGCGAAAAAGTTGAGGAAGAAGTTATTGATCCACAATTAAATATCTTTGTAGAGGCAAATATTCCATCAAATTATATTCAAGAAAGCGATGAAAGACTTCAGTTTTACAAGATCTTATCGTCTTGCAGGGAAAAGGAAGATTTTGAATTTGTAAAACAGGAGCTAAGGGATAGATTTGGAATGATTCCAATAGAAGTAGAAAATTTAATATCAATACTTAACTTTAAATCAATCCTTATTAAACTAAAGGCTGATCGTGCAGATGTATATAAAAATAAAATAATAATTTCATGGGAAAAAAACTCAATAAACATAGAACCAGAAAAGATGCTTAAATGGATAGAAGAACATAAATCAGAGCTCAGGTTAATTAATCCGAAAAAATTAGAGCTTAAACTTTCAGGTGAAGATTTTTCCAAGGAACTCACATACTGGTATAATGAAGTATCTACAATTTTAAAAAAGGAGCTAGCATATGCTGCGTAATATTTTAATATTTATTATCTTTTTCTCATTTGCAATTTGTGCAAATGCAAAGATTTTGGACAAAATAGTAGCCATTGTTAATGGAGAAGTAATTACCCTTTATGATTTAAAAAAAGAAATAAAAAAGGCAAGCCTATCTCAGGGCTTAAATATAAGCTTAAATAACAAAGAGGTAGTAAAGCAATTTTTATCCGACATGATAAACAAAATCCTTTTTAAAGAAGAAGCAGATAAACTGGGCATAAAAGTTTCAAAATATGAAGTTGATAATCAATTAGAACAAATAATTAAATCAAGTGAACTCACAGAACAAGAATTTGAAACAGAATTAAAAAAACAAGGATTAAGTATTGAAGAAATAAGAAAAAGTATTGAAGATAATATTAAGATAAATAAATTAATCTCATATATGGTAAGGAGCAAAGTAGTTGTAACTGAGGAAGATATAAAAAAATATTTTGAAGAACACAATATGAAATTAAAACAAAAGAAAATTGCAAATTTAATACTTTTTCAAAGTAACAATAAAGAACTATTAAAAAAAATTGTAGTGTCAGGAGAAAAATTTGAGGCACCTCCAGGGGTTAAAGCCATGGACCTGGGTGAAGTGGATGTTGATGGACTTCAACAAAACTGGAAAGATGCGTTAAAAGGTGTAAAAAAAGGTCATCTAACCCCTATTTTTGAAGTAAATTCAAAGTATTTTAGAGTTTATGTAAAGAGAATAAAAATAGTGAATCCTTTAGCTGATGATAGAACTATACAAAAAATCAAAAATAAGATATACGCTGAAAAATTAAAAAAAAGATATATAGAGTATATATCTAAACTAAGGTCTAAAGCTGTAATAGAGATTCGAATGTAATTTATATCTATTTAACCTAGATTTGTTAATTTAAGCAAATCACAGGAGTCAAATATGGACCTCAAAGATATAGGTCTAATTTTAAAAACAGAAAGGGAAAAAAAGGGTTATTCAAAAGAGGAAATTTATAAAGAAACCAAAATAAGCATTATGAATATTGAGGCATTGGAAAAAGGAGATTTTGAAAACTTGCCCCATATTGTTTATACAAGGGCTTTTATAAAAAGCTATGCAGAATTTTTGGGATTAGATCCTAAAGAATTCTTAGAAGTCTTTGATTCACATTATGGTACTCATTCACTAAGACAGAAAAGATTCGATTCATTAAAAGAAGTTGATGAAATAAAATCAAAAAAATGGCTTGGAATATTTATCTTAGTTTTTGTTTTATTTATTGTTGTTTGTCTTATTTATTTTAAAAAACATACAAATATATATTCAGACAAAGAAAGAAAAATACAAAATAATGCTGTAAATAATACACATAACACAATATTGGAGAATAGTTTTTTAGAGGATAATGCATCATCTATAGAACAGACCAATAGTTCTCAGAATAATACCAACAAAAATGTAGATACACAATCAAACAATACAAAATCTGCAGAAATATCCATGGAATCAGAAAATCAAACTAAGAATTCCACTAAAGTTACTAATATAGAACAAAATAACACTACAGAAACAAAAGAGATTAATAAGAAAGAAAACAAAGAAGCTGCAAAAAATGAGTATCATACAGTAGAGATACGTGCAAAGGATAAGTGCTGGGTTAAGGGATGGATGGATGAGAACTCCACTAAAGAGAGACTGCTTTCAAACGGGGGAATGACTCTGTTTAAGTTTAAAGACAAACTTAAATTAAAGGTTGGAAATGCAGGAGTGATAGATATTTATTTAGATGGAAAAAAAGTAGATATTAAGGGAAAGCCTGGACAAGTTAAGACTTTAAATTTTCCTTTTCATGATTAACAGGGAATTTTTTGAACACGCCATAGTCCTTAAGGTTAAGACTTACAGGGATAATGATTTTATTGTAAAATTTTTAACTCCATCTTATGGAGTTGTTACTGCCTTTGCCTTTGGTGGTCGTAAGAGTAGGAGGAGATTTTCAGGGTGTTTTGAAGAGCTCTCACATGTGGTTTTTAAATGGAAATCTCCACTACGCAGAGGCTATTTTTATCTTGAAGAGGGGATATTAATAGACAGATTTCCAAATATCCACAAAGACAAGATACCATATGGAATTGCTGTTAATTGCCAGAAATTTATAGAGGCAGTGGTTATAGGAAATTCATATTCTAAGGGGATTTATAAAATTTTTTTGGAACTACTTAAAGAACTGGACAAAGGTAATTTAATTTTTTCTAGAAATATACCTATTTTTTTCAGAGCCCAAATAGCATCTGAGCTGGGATATAAGCCCCAACTGGAGAGTTGCAACAGATGTGGAAGACTGTTAAGAAGTGAGCAACAGATATTTTTTTCTCCAATTAAGGGACAATCTTTTTGTGTTAAATGTACTGAGAAAAAAAATGGATATTTGGCCCTAAATAAGAGGGCATATCTGTTTTTAAAAGAGGTTTTTTATTCTGGTCCTAGAGATTTAATGAATAAAGAAAGTTTGACAACAAATGAAAATATTGTAGTCCTTGGAATTCAAAAGTTTGTTGAAACACATTTAAATATAATCTGGCAAAAGGGTAAATTTGTGCACTTATAAATTTTATAAAGGGAGTTTGTTATGCTTCGTTTTCAAGAAGTGATAATGAGACTACACAAGTTTTGGTCTGAGTATGGCTGCGTTATCCACCAACCCTATGATGTTGAAGTTGGTGCAGGGACATTTCATCCAGCAACCGCGCTAAGGGTCATTGGTCCTGAGCCATGGAACACTGCGTATGTGCAACCTTCTAGACGACCTACAGATGGGAGATACGGCGAAAATCCAAATAGACTCCAACACTATTACCAATATCAGGTAATATTAAAACCAGCTCCAGAAAATTCGCAAGATATCTATTTAGAAAGTCTCTATGCCCTGGGGATTGATCCAAAGGAACACGATATACGTTTTGTTGAGGATGACTGGGAATCGCCTACACTTGGAGCCTGGGGACTTGGATGGGAAGTGTGGTTAGATGGAATGGAAATAACCCAATTTACTTATTTTCAACAAATTGGAGGAATTGACTTAAATCCAGTGAGTCTGGAAATCACATATGGCCTTGAGAGGATATCTATGTATTTGCAGGAAAAAGAGTCAGTGTATGACCTTGAGTGGAATGAGAAGGTAACCTATGGCCATGTCCACCACCAGGGTGAGTATGAACATTCTAAATACAATTTTGAACACTCTTCTACTCAAATGTTGTTTCAATGTTTTGATATGTTTGAGGCAGAATGTAAAAAGCTGTGTGAGGAAAATCTCCCATGGCCTGCGTATGACTTTTGCCTTAAGTGTTCCCATGTATTTAATCTGTTAGATGCAAGAGGTGCTATTTCAATTACTGAAAGGACTGCATATATTGCCAGGGTTAGACATCTTGCATCAAATGTGGCCAGATTGTATGCAAAACAAAGGGAAGAAATGGGGTATCCTTTATTAAATAAATAAAATGTTCTTAGATGATATTTAGGAACAAAAAAGGAGTGTGTTCAAATGGGTAAGAAGATTTTTATATTTTTTTTGAGTGCAACTTTTTGTCTCTGTTCAGGGAGTTTATTTGCAAAGAAATATCGTTTTACCTATAGCAGCTTTTTCCCACCAACTCACATCCAGAGCAAACTAGCTGAGGCATGGTGCAAGGAGGTTGAAAAAAGGACCAATGGGAACGTAAAGATATATTTTTATCCAGGTCAGACCTTAACCAAGGCAGCCCAATGTTACGATGGAGTCATATCTGGAATGTCCGATATTGGGATGTCATGTTTACTATATACCAGGGGAAGATTTCCCCTTATGGACTTTATAAACCTTCCTTTTGGCAACCCTTCAGGAGAATTTGCAACAGCTATCATCAATGAAGTTTATGAAAAATTTAAGCCCAAAGAACTCTCACAAGTAAAGGTTTTGTATCTACATGCCCATGGCCCTGGTTTTATTCATCTTAAGAAGAAGGCTGTACACAAATTAGAGGACCTAAAAGGGCTAAAGATAAGATGTCCTGGTTCGGTTGCAGATACATTAAAATCACTTGGAGCCACCCCAGTTGCCATGCCAATGCCTGAAGTTTATCAGGCCTTGCAAAAAGGTGTTGTAGAAGGAGCAGTCTATCCCATGGAAACCAATAAAGGGTGGAAAATGGCAGAGGTTATAAAATATTCTATAGCTAATTATAAAATCGCATATTCTGTTGGTTTTTTTGTGGTAATGAACAAGGACAAATGGGAATCCCTTCCTAAAGAATACCAACATATTATTGATCAAATAGACATTGAATGGGCAAAAAAACACGGAAGAGCCTGGGACAAAAGCGATTTTGAAGGAATTAGATACACCTTATCTAAAGGTAATACCATCATTGGCATAGATGAAAAAGAGGCAGATAAATGGGCAAAAAAAGTCAGGGTTGTATTTGATTCATATGTTGAAATGACCAAGAAAAAGGGACTTCCTGGTGATAAGGTCCTTAATTATTTAGAAAAGAGATTAAAAGATTACAGAGAAGGAAGATTTAAATCAAAATATACGGATTAAATGTAATGAAAAAGATTGCTGGTTTAGTAGATAGGATATCCCAATTTCTTCGTATAATTGCCGGGATATTACTTGTATTTATAATGTCTATAACCTGTTTAGATGTTATTGGAAACTTCTTTGGTCATCCTATTTTGGGGGTTGAAGAGCTTGTAAGTATCCTGGCATCTATCACTATGGCCTTTGTGCTTCCCATTGCCCACAAAAAAAAGGCGCATATTGGTATAGACATATTATACAGAAGGATGGGACAGACCTTCAAAACATTCGATGATATATTTGTGTCATTAATTAGCGGAGCATTGTTCTTGGCTGCAACTGTGCAATGCTTTAAATACGCAAAAGACTTAAAAGGGGTTGGAGAGGTCACCTCTACCCTCCAAATTCCAAAATACATATTATTGTATGGAATATCCCTAGGATGCGGTGTGTTGTTTTTGGTAATCTTGTGTGAAATTGGAGAGTTTATAGATAGGTATGTGAGGAAGAAATAATGGACTTTGTTAGTTGGGGTATATTGGGAATAATTGTTTTACTTATATTTTTTTTCCTTCAGGTCCCCGTTGCATATGCATTGGCCACTGTAGGAGTTATAGGATACAGCATACTTACTTCGCCTTCTGCAGCATTAAATCTCTTATCTAGAGACCTTTACGGGGTATTTTCTTCTTATGGACTTGCGCTTGTACCCCTGTTTATTTTCATGGGCTTTATTGCCTTTTATGCAGGTGTAAGTAGAAAATTATATGAAATGGCATATAAGCTCACCGGTGGGATAAGAGGTGGGCTTGCCATGGGGACAGTAGTTGCGTGTACCGCCTTTGGGGCTGTTTGTGGATCAACAACCGCAACTGCTGCCACCATTGGCTCCATAGCCATACCTGAGATGAAACGATACGGATATGGAAACAAGATTTCAGCAGGCTCAGTTGCTGCAGGTTCTGGACTTGGAATCCTTATGCCACCATCTGTTGTGTTCATTATATATGGTATCTTAACCCAAATATCCATAGGAAAACTATTTTTAGCAGGTATCTTGCCAGCAATTTTAATAACTATCTTATTTTGTA
>NZ_JBMYBT010000022.1:0-3293 GCF_053993635.1 Desulfothermus sp.
CAAGATAATCAAATTAAATTGTATAGGGGTGTAGATAAAGCCAAAGACCAGAGTTATTTTTTGTCTTTGGTTCCAAAGGATAGTTTTAAGGATGTTAAATTGCCCCTTGGTGGATATAAAAAAGATGAAATTAGAGAAAAGTTAAAGAAAAAAAATATTACCCCAGCTATTACATCTGAGAGTCAAGAGATTTGTTTTATAAAAGAAAATTACAGAGATTTTTTAAAAAAAATGGGAAAAGAGCTTCCAGGACCTGGTAAGATTGTAGGGATTGGGGGAGATGAATTGGGTATTCATAAAGGACTTTTTAATTACACAATTGGACAGAGACGTGGGCTTGGGATCCCTTACTCAGAGCCTTTATATGTGATTCATAAGGACCTTGATCAAAATATTTTAGTTGTGGGTACAAAGAATGACCTTTTGCATAACAGGTGTGTTGTGGGTGATGTAAATTGTCTTGTTCCCATGGACAATTGGCCAGAAGAAATAGAGATTCAGGTAAATTATAATATGAAGCCTAAAAAGGCCCTTTGGGAGAAAAAAGGGGAGGTTGTTCACGTGGTTTTTAAAGAGAAAATTCCAAGGCCATCTCCAGGTCAAATATGTTGTTTTTACTCTGGAAATATGGTCCTGGGAGGTGGAATAATCAGAAATGAAAGGTAAAGGTTTTTATATTTTGACCCTTGGTTGTAAGATCAATCAATATGAGTCAGAGGCAATCAGAGAAGCCTGGATTAAAAAAGGACTTTTTGAAGTTCATGATCCCAAAAAGGCTGATATTGTCTTGATAAATAGCTGTGCTGTAACTCATATGGCAATATCTGATACAAAAAAGTATGCAAGGAGATTTGCAAGACAAAACCCTGGATGTGAGATAATAGTAACAGGATGTGCCATTCCAAGATGGGAAAAAGAGATAAAAGCTATAGATGGAGTTAGACTTACAATTCCGCAAAGGGAAAAATTCCAGCTTTTGGGCCTTCCAGAAAACATAGGTGCAAAACAAGATGATTTTATGGATAATTTTTCCTTGAAAATACAGGATTATTTCAGGGCAAGACCTATTATAAAGATACAAGATGGTTGTTCCCATTATTGTAAATATTGTATTGTCCCTTTAACACGTGGTCCTTCTAAGAGTAGAGATGTTTTATCTATTTTAGAAGAAGTAAAAAGAATTTTAGATGCAGGTTTTAAAGAGATTATAATTAGTGGGATTAATTTAAAGGAGTTTAAAGGCGATTATTTAGGAAAAGAATTAGATGTATGGGATCTCATAGAACTGGTTGCAACAAAGCTCGTTAGAAAATATCAAGGGGCACGCATTAGGATAAGTTCACTAGATCCATCTCTTCTAAATAATGGAGCTTTAGATGTAATTAGCAAATGTCCTGAAATTGCACCGCATTTGCATGTGTCAGTTCAGTCAGCAAGTAAAAAGATCTTGGAAAAGATGGGGAGGTCCCATTATTCTCCAGATGATATTTTGGATTTTATCTATAAATTAAGAGAGATATGGCCAGTTTTTGGACTTGGATGTGATGTGTTAGTGGGATTTCCTGGTGAAGATGATAAGGACTTTCTGGATACTTATAATTTTTGTAAAAAAATGTCCTTTACCTATGGTCATGTGTTTAAATATTCCAAAAGGCCAGATACCCCAGCTGCAAAATATCCATATCAAGTTCCAAAAGATATTAAACAAAAAAGAAGTTTTTTGTTAAGGAAACTTTTTTTAGAGAAAAAGAGAAATTTTTTAAAAAAACTTCTTTCTTTAGACCAGGTAAATATCATTGTTGAAGATACAGAAAAATTGGTGGGTATGAATGAATATTATATTATCTGTAAAATAAATAAAAAAAGTTCTATACCCTTAAAAAAGGGAGAGTTAATTAAAGCTGTACCTATGTCCGTTGATCTTGATAAATTAAATTTGATTGTTAAACAGATATAAAATGAGTGTACCCAAAAAACCAAAAGATGTCCTTTTAGTATTATCTATCTTAGGAAGCAAATGGGATCAATTTTGGCCCAAGCTACAGGAAGATTTAAAAGATGCCCTGGGAGAGATTGAATTTATATCTCCCATGATTTTATTCACAGAAACCACCTATTATGACAGGGAACTTGGAACTCCCATATATAGGCGTGTTTTGTCCTTTAAGGAGCTTGTTCCTCCTGATAAATTGTCAGATATAAAATTGACAACCAATGAGATAGAAAAGAAATATGCAAAGCAAGATGGATCAAGGATTTTTAATTTAGATCCTGGCATCCTATCTTTTGAGAGGTTTGTGTTAGCTACGGGAAAAGAATATACCCACAGGATTTATTTAAAAAACGGTATTTGGGCTGACCTTACCCTAATCTTTCAAAAGGGTTGGTGGCAGACTCTTCCCTGGACATATCCAGATTATGCAAGGAAGGATCTTCAGGAAATTCTTTCGTTTTTAAGGGATAATTATAAAAAGAAGTTAAAGGGAAATAGATGATTAAGTCAATGACTGGCTATGGTTCCTATGAATTAAATGATGAGATTTGTATGCAACATTGGGAGATAAAGAGTGTAAATTCAAAGAATTTAAATGTGAGATTTAAAATACCCTCTTTTTTGAGATCTGTTGAATATATTTTCTTAAGAGAAGTAAAAAAATTTGTTAGTAGAGGGTATATAGATATTTATCTGGGGCTTAAAATATTTAAACATGACCAAGTTCCATTTCAAATAAATGAGACTTTGCTAGATGTTTTGTTTGGATTTTTAAAAAGGTATGCTAAAGAAAATGGTGAGGTATTTGTTCCTGATTATAATAGGGTTGTTTCAATTCCTGGCCTTTGGACAGAATCTGCTATAGATGCAGAATCTGAGCTGGTTGATAGACTGAAAAATGGCCTTGAAAATGCCCTTTTGTCCTGGAATCAGTTTAGAGAAAGGGAAGGACAGGACCTTGTTTTAGATCTTAAATCTAGACTTACTAGATTGGTAGATATTAGGGACAAAATTGAACAAATCACCAATGGCCTGGTAAGTGATAAGTTTGAGCTCTTAAGACAAAGGGTTAGGGAAATTTTAAAGAGAATTGATATAGAGGTAGAACAAGACAGACTTATGCAAGAGCTGGCAATTATGGCAGATAGATTGGATGTATCAGAGGAGTTGGTTAGGCTAACATCCCACCTTAACGCAATATTAGATTTGCTTAATTCTGAAGGATATGTTGGAAGGCAACTGGACTTTCTCTGTCAAGAATGCTTTAGGGAAATCAATACCCTGGGTAATAAGGCTCAGA
>NZ_JBMYBT010000023.1:0-2178 GCF_053993635.1 Desulfothermus sp.
AATTTTTATTGTGTGCATCTTCCATGGACACTTTTCCAGTTAGCAACATGCCCTGGACAAAGAATTCCAGATCTATAAGCCCTCCTCTGCCAGTTTTTATATCCACAACACCTTCTGTTTCTTTAGACCTCTCATTCACTATTCTATCCCTCATATGAGATATCTTCTGCCAGACTACTCTTTCATCAAATTTTTGGGAGCAAAAATCATATTTTAATTCTTCGATTTTTTTTAAAAGTAAAACATTACCAGCAATTGGTCTTAATTTTAAAAGGGATTGAATTTCCCATATATCTGCTTCATTAGTATAATATTCCTTCCATCTATTTAATGTTACAATCAGAGGACCGTAATTGCCCGTTGGTCTAAGCCGTGTATCTACTTCATATCCTGGACCTTCTTGCATGGGCATCTTTAATGCATTATTAAATCTCTGAACTATATTTATTACCTTGTTGGGTATAATATCCGGATTTTCGCCTTTTAAAGGCCGATATACATACATAAGATCCAGATCAGAAAAATATCCAAGCTCCCTTGATCCAAGTTTTCCCAATCCCAAGATAGCCAGGGGAAAATCCATATCAATATTTAAATGTTCAAGCACCTTTTTATAAGTCCAGTGAATAACAAATTCAGCTAATTCAGTAAGGGAGTATAAAAGGTCATAAAGGTGAATATCTCCTTTTAAATCCTGTATTGCTAATGTTAACATCCTCTCATTTTTTATTTTTCTTATCCATTCAATTGAATCTTCAAAATTTAATGGAGCTAATATATCCTCTGCATGTTTTTTCCATTCATTTTTAAAATCCCCAACTAAATCATTGAACACCCCTTCGATTAAAGATGGCTGGTAATTTAATAGAGTGGATACAAATCTTGAGCGTCCAATAGCTGATAATATCTCTATTGCCCTATTTTGATTGTCTTCTAAAAATTTTTTTAGGCCAGGTCTTTTTTCCACCTTTGATAAGAATGTTCCAACCCTCATTGCAAAGCCGTAAAAGGCATCATGGGAAAGCAAGTCACTGAGCTCTTCAAGCATATTTTTTATCTTTTTTTGAAATCCAGGCTCGAAATTGGCTATTGGAATTCTGGCTTTATTTTCTCTTAGATGTATTTGTATATATTTATCCTCTTCTTTAATAACAGGTTTTTTGGCGCTTGACTTCGAAGTTTCATGAAATAGTTCTTTAAAATGTGTATGTATTTTTTTTGTATGGATATTTAAATGGTCAAAAAATTCTTCAGTAGTGGCAAAACCTAAGGCCCTGCTGAGCCTTTGTCTGTCACTGTCTGATTTTGGAATCTTGGAAGATTGTCTATTTCTGTCTAATTGAATCCAGTGTTCCACCCTTCTTAAAAATATGTACCCCTGTTTTAGCTCATCTATAACTTTTTGAGGCATTAACTTTAGCCTGGCTAATTTATCAAAACAGATAAGAGTGTTTGTCTCTGCTAGTTCTGGACACCTCCCACCATAGATTAGTTGAAATGCCTGAGTAATAAACTCTACCTCTCTTATCCCACCAATTCCCAATTTTACATCGTGAGTGTAATCTTTATATTGTTGTTCTGTTTCCTCTAAGATTTTGTCCCTCATGGACTTAATCTCAGAAATTGCCTGAAAATCCAGAAATCTTCTAAAGACAAATGGCCTTATTTCAGAAAGAAAAAGCGAAGCTAGATTTCTGTCTCCAGCAACGCCTCTGGCCTTTAAAAGGGCCTGTCTCTCCCAGGCCTGACCATAAATGAGATAGTGCTCAACTACGCTGTCATAAGATTGAACAAGCTCTCCATACCTTCCCTTTGGTCTAAGACGCATATCCACCTTAAATACCCTGTCTCCTTCAAATATATCTCCCATTATGTCATTTAATTTCTGTACCATAGATGTGTAAAAGGAACATGGGATTGACTTGTCTTTTTGGTCATAAATATAAATAAGATCAATGTCAGATGCGTAATTGAGCTCCTTTCCACCTAATTTGCCAAGGCCCAATACTGCGAGCCTGCAATTGGCTGATTCTTCCTTTGGTATGTCTGGGCTCAAGATCTCAATTCCTGTCTGCAAACAAACTTCTGCTAAGTTGGATATCTGTATAACCAGATCATTAAAAGATAAGTCTTGTAAAAAATCCCTAACACCAAGACGCAGAAAATGTCTTTGTTTAA
>NZ_JBMYBT010000024.1:0-13510 GCF_053993635.1 Desulfothermus sp.
GCCCAAAATGCCTTACAGAGGAAGGGATATACTAATATCAAGGTAAAACCCAAGCCAAAGGACTTGTTTGAAGGCACCTTTTTAGAAGGAAAGGTAAGTCCCAGGGACATGGTGGTATTTTCAAGGCAATTTTCCACAATGATCAATTCAGGTGTGCCCATTCTACAATCATTAAATGTTATGGCAGAGCAAACTGAGAACAAAAAACTAAAAAGAAAACTCTATGAAATAAGAAATGACGTGGAGGGTGGAAGCTCATTGTTTGAGGCAATGAGCAAACATAGAGATGTATTTGACGATCTGTATGTAAATATGGTGGATGCAGGAGAAGTGGGAGGAGTATTGGATGTGGTTTTGGACAGGCTTGCAGGATACATTGAAAAGGCAGCAAGTTTAAAGTCCAAGGTAAAAGGTGCAATGATCTATCCAGCTGTAGTAGTAACTGTTGCTGTAGGTGTAATCACCATTATAATGTTATTTGTTATACCCACCTTTGCCAAGATGTTTGCAGATTTTGGGAGTGCACTTCCCCTCCCTACCCAGATAGTGATAAATATAAGTAACTGGTTTAAGGAAAACATTGGATATCTTTTTCTGGGCATAATTTTATCCATTGTTGTCTTTAGACTCTTGTATAGAAAGGTTGAACCATTTAAAATTTTTATTGATAGGACAATTTTATTTTTACCAGTTTTTGGTCCCCTTTTGAGAAAGGTAGCAGTGGCTAGATTTAGTAGAACCTTTAGCACAATGATATCCAGTGGTGTGCCTATACTTCAGGCTTTAGATATTGTTGCCAAGACATCGGGCAATAAGACAATTGAACTTGGAGTATTGGATGCAAAAAAAAGTATTGCAGAAGGACAGACAATATCAGAACCTCTAGAAGACACTGGCGTGTTTCCACCAATGGTTATCCATATGATATCCATTGGTGAGACAACAGGTGCCCTGGATACAATGTTAGAAAAGATTGCAGATTTTTATGACGATGAGGTAGATAATGCTGTATCTGCCTTGACTTCTTTAATAGAACCTCTAATGATAGTATTTTTAGGGGTGGTAGTTGGTGGTTTAGTCATTTCATTGTATTTACCAATATTTAAGATTGCTGGAGTTGTTTCAGGTCAAGGATAACAATATCCAAAAAATTATAAATGGAGGGACTTAAATATGTCAAAAGAATTAGCAGTTGGCGTAGTTGGCGCAACAGGCGCAGTAGGCAGAGAAATGCTAAAAGTTTTGGAACAAAGAAATTTCCCTTTAACAAAAATTAAGGCCCTTGCCTCTTCTAGATCAGCAGGAAAAAAGTTAGAATTTAAGGGTAAAGAAATCGTTGTTGAAGAACTCACCCCAAGCTCTTTTGATGATTTAGATCTTGCCCTGTTTTCAGCAGGTGGTTCAGTGTCCAAAGAATTTGCCCCTATTGCAGCTGAAAAAGGATGTGTTGTAGTGGATAATTCTTCTGCATGGAGGATGGATCCTGAGGTCCCTTTGGTGGTGCCAGAAGTAAATCCAGATGATTTAGAAAAACACAAAAATATCATTGCAAATCCAAATTGTTCTACTATCCAGATGGTAGTTCCCTTAAAACCCATCCACGATGTAGCAAAAATAAAAAGAATAGTGGTTTCAACATATCAGGCAGTTTCTGGTACAGGTCAAAAGGCAATTGATGAGATGGAAAAGCAAGTGAGGGCACTTTTTAATATGCAGGAAGTAGAATGTAAAGTTTATCCCTACCAAATTGCCTTTAATTGTCTACCCCATATAGATGTATTTTTAGATAATGACTACACAAAAGAAGAGATGAAAATGGTAAATGAGACCAAGAAGATCATGGGGGATGATAGTATCAAAGTAACAGCAACAACAGTCAGGGTCCCAGTCTTCTATGGCCACAGCGAATCTGTGAATATAGAGACAGAGAAAAAGATAACTGCAAAAGAGGTAAGGGCACTTTTGTCTCAGGCCCCTGGAGTTAAGGTATTAGACAATCCAAAGGAAAAAATATACCCAATGCCAATATTTGCTGCTGGTGAAGACGATGTTTTTGTTGGGAGAATAAGGGATGACGACACTGTAGAAAATGGAATTAATATATGGATAGTGGCAGATAACATAAGAAAAGGTGCAGCATTAAATGCAGTGCAAATCGCTGAAGAACTACTAAAGAGAAATTTGCTGGCTAAATAAAAAAAGAGGCTGCGTGCCTCTTTTTTTATTTTTTTATTGACATTTTTTTTTATTTTTGTTTATTCTTTTATTAACCTTGTAAAAGGAGAGATGTGATGGAAGATAGACAAGATATAAAGGTACTTTTGATTGACGATGAACAGACCCTTGTTGAATATTTAGCAAAGAGGTTATTAAGAGAAGGGTTTACAGTAAAGGCTACATTTTCTGGGGAAGAGGCTGTTCAGGCTGCATCTAATGAAAATTTTGATGTAGCTGTAGTGGATCTAAAGATGCCAGGTATAGATGGTGTAGAGACACAAAAGCGACTTAAAGAAATTCAGCCTTTTTTACAGTGCATAGTACTAACAGGTCACGGTTCCATAGAAAGTGCTTTAGAAAGCGGAAAACATGATGCATATAAATATCTTTTAAAGCCCATAGACTACGATGAATTAGTAGAAACTATTAAAGATGCATATGAATATAAAATGAAGTTGCAAACTGAAAAGTTTAAAGAAGAAGTTGAGGATATATATAGATCGGGGTTGGGGGCTAGAGGTATAAAAAAGGCCCTAAAAAAGTTAAAAAAGATTTATGGTATTGAAGAATAGTAATAGTATTTATAAATACACTTTAATTCAAAATAAATGAAAATAATAAAAGATAATATTTTAAAAGATGTACTTCAGTTTAGTAATGAATGTATATTCTTAACAGATATAGACCTAAATTTTATTCTTGTAGGCTTTAAATTAGAAGAGATACTTGAACTTCCATCAGAATATATAATAGGAAAAAACCTCAAAGATTATATATTGCAAAAGGATTTGGTGTTAAAAGAAAAGGAGGGGAAGAAAGAACTGACTTTTATCTCTTCTACTGGTAAGAGATATGTATATTCCTTTAATTTTATGCTAAAGAGTTACTATTTGGAAGATGAAAAGGATGCTGTATTATGGATTGGAACACCAAAAAGTCATTTTAATTTTAGTCTGTTCCAGGAAAGTCTATTAAGACTTGAGAGGATGGCAGAGATTGGGCAGCTGGCTGCAGGAATAGTCCATGAAGTAAAAAATCTCTTGGCCATTATAAACCAGGCCTCTGGTTGGGGTAAGGTTTTAGTTAATGACAATCTGGAAAAATTGGGTTCAGATGGAGAGGAATTAGAAAAGGTTTTTGAAGAAATTGAGAACCAAACCCAGAGGAGTAGCGATATTACCAATGAAATCCTGACCTTTGTAAGGACTAAACAGGATCAGCACCAAAGCGTAAATTTAATTGAGTTAATAGAAAGCACCTTAAGATTAATAAGACGTGAATTAAAATCACCTTTAATAGAAATAGAAAGAAGATATAGGCATAGAACTAATAAAATTAGTTCAGAAAGTGGACTTTTGCAACAGGTCCTAATAAATCTTCTCACCAATGCAATTTACGCCATTAGAAAAAAAGGAAAACCAGGGGGAAAGATCACCATAATAACTAAAGAAGATGAAAATTTTTTAAAAGTAATAATCAAGGACAATGGAGGTGGTATACCTGAAGACGACCAAAATAAGATATTTGAATTTTTCTTTACTACAAAACCTGCAGGAGAAGGCACAGGTCTTGGGCTTGCTCTATGTAAAGAAATTATGGCAAAGCTTGGAGGAGATATTGGTTTTCAGTCAAAATTTGGAGAAGGATCAGAATTTTTTATAACCCTTCCAAAAGGAAAGTAGTTTATGGCCAAGAAAAAAGTCATATCCTTTTGCCTGACCTTCTTTTTTATGGCAATTTTATGGATAACCTTATCTGGAAAATTTGAGCCTCTGCTCCTCTTTCTTGGGTTTATCTCTGTTATAATAGTGAGCTTACTCTCATCACACCTTTTATTTATCAACCCATCATCAGATTATCTTCCTACTTTTTTTAGATTTTTGGAATATCTCCCATGGATAATTATACAAATTATTAAAGCCAACATTCATGTATTAAAGATAGTATTTTCAAAAGACATAATGGATAAAATAGATCCCCATATTATAGTGTTTAATACAAGGTTAAAAAAAGATTTCTCTATAGTTACCATGGCAAACTCAATAACTTTAACCCCTGGCACAATAACCATTACTGCAAATCCTGATGGAAAATTCAGGGTCCATGCAATTGATAAAGCATGTGCTGAAGATTTGCCAGGTGAGATGGAACAAAGGGTTGCAAAAATATTTGGAGAATAGTCTTATGGTGGATTTATTTACATACATAGGTATTTATATCTGCATTTTAATGGTATTTTCCCTATACAGGGCTATTTCAGGTCCAACTGTACTTGATAGATTAGTGGGGGTAAATGCAATAGGTTCTAAAACTGTTGTATTTTTATTTTTAATTGGATTTATATACCAGCGAGTTGATATGTTTATTGATATTGCCCTTGCATATGCATTGTTAAATTTCATTGCAGTACTGGCAGCTGCCAGATATTTCCATAAAAGACGTGGACTGTATGAAGAATCTGAATTTTAAAAATAAATTGGAGTTTTAATATGCATATCATCCTAAATGGAATAGTAATTTTATTTTTTATTATTGGGCTTATATTTTTTACAGGTGGCACTGTTGGAATAATCAGGATGCCTGATTTTTATACCCGCCTCCACCCTGCGGGTAAATTAGATACCATGGGGATTATGTCTTTTATAATTGGTTTTTTTATCTACAACCTTGAGCATTTTACCTGGGAAAATTTAATTGTGTCTATAAAGATGTTGTTAATTGTGTTTTTTGTTTCCTTATCCAGTCCTACAGCCACTCATGCCATTGTTGATGCTGGAATCAGGGCAGGACTTAGACCATGGACCAAAAAAAATCTGGAGAAATAACGGTATGTGGATCTTAGACCTCATTATTCTGGCCCTAATTATTGTGTGTGCAGTTGGGGCAATAACAATTAAGGATTTGCTTGGCACAGCAATTTTACTTGGGGCATATAGTTTTATGATGTGTGTTTTATGGGCAATTATGGGGGCCGTTGATGTGGCATTTACAGAGGCATCTGTTGGGGCAGGGGTTTCCACTGTATTTTTTGTAGCTGCAATATTTAGGACCACAAGGAGGACTAGGGATTGAAAAAGCTTGCATTGATAATAGTTATTCTTTGTGGCGCAATATTGATATTTGCCACATCTGAATTTCCTGAGTGGGGAGATCCTAAAGCACCAGCCAATTTACACGTGTCACCCCACTACATTAAATGTTCAGTAAAAGAAACAGGAGTTCCAAATATTGTGACATCCGTGCTTGGTGACTACCGTGGTTTTGACACCATGTTTGAGACCACTGTTATATTTTGTGCAGGTCTTAGTTGTTTTTTACTCCTAAGAATATTTAATGAACAAACAGAAGAACAAGGGGTATATTATAGGCACATGCCCACTGGGATAGTAATACATTTTAAAAGAGATGATGTGGACATTAGGGATAAGGATTTTGAATTAATAGATAGCAAATTAGTGCCATATGATCTCATAATAAAGACAGTTGGAAGGGTTATGATACCCTTTATTCAAATATTTGGACTATATGTTATTGCCCATGGCGATTTTAGTCCTGGTGGGGGGTTTCAAGGGGGTGTAATTTTAGCTGCATCAATAATCCTCCTTGCAATAACCTTTAATTTAAAGACAGCGATATCAAAGATAAATGAAAAAACCTTAGGGGTTTTAAGCGCCTTGGGCGTATTTATATATGCAGGAATTGGCTGTTTATGTCTTCTGCTCAAAGGACATTTTTTAGATTATGGGAAGCTTGCTAAAATACTCCCTGTTGGACCTATAAAAGCAAGGGCGCTTGGCATGCTTGGGGTGGAAATCGGTGTTGGTATTGCAGTTATGGCCGTTATGATAATCATTTACATTAACATAGCATCTGAAGGTAAGCACCACGAAGGACTTTAAATATGGAAGCACTATTAAAAGAAATTGTGGGTAAATATAATTACTGGCTTTATATAGTTCTTATGATGATTGGACTCTATGCCATGATAGCCAAAAATAACCTGATAAAGAAACTGGTTGGAATGAACATATTTCAGACAGCAATAATCTTATTTTATATTTCAATTGGATATAAAAAAGGAGGTACCTTACCTATAATTATCATGCCCCATCATCACCACGAAATACCACCAGAAGCAATTGATGTATCAAAATATATAAATCCCTTACCTCATGTCCTTATGCTCACTGCAATAGTTGTATCTGTGGCTACTTTTGGTGTGGCGTTGGCCATTGCCTTAAAGATATACAAGGAATACAACACGCTGGAAGAAGATGAAATCAGGATGAGGATAAGGGAGAGATGAATATAAATCAATTTGTTCCCATATTAATAGTCATAACTCCTTTAGTTTGTGCTTTTTTTGTAATGGGTCTCCACTGGGTAGACAGGCGTCTTTGTCTCCCCTTAACTGTAGTAGCACTGTTAATTTCTTTTGTGTCTTCTATAATTACATTGTACAGTGTTATCTCACATGGAATAATACAATACAAACTAGGGGGATGGCCCCCACCAATTGGGATTGAATACAAAATAGATACATTAAATGGATCTATTTTGGTCCTTGTTACTTCTGTAGCACTGATAAATATCTTTGCCAGTTTTAATCAAGTAAGCGCCTCTCTACCTGAGAAAAAAGGCACCTTCTATAGCCTGTATCTTCTTTTTGTTACAGGTCTTGTGGGTGTGGTTATTACAGGAGATTTGTTTAATCTATATGTATTACTTGAGATTACATCTCTGTCTGCATATGGACAAATAGCCCTTGGTGATAGAAAAAGGGCTCCAATTGCCAGCCTAAATTACATATTCATAGGTGTTATTGGTGCAAGTTTTTATCTTTTAGGTGTTGGTTATTTATATATTATGACTGGTTCCCTTAATATGGCAGATGTTGCCAATATTATACAAAAACTACATAATTCCCAGGCTATTTTTGTGGCATTTATATTTTGCATGGTTGGTGTGTGGATAAAAATGGCCCTATTTCCCCTCCACATATGGCTCCCAAATGCATATACCTATGCACCAACAACCAGCAGCAGGCTAATTGCACCTCTCATGACCAAGGTTATGGTATATGTAATGATCAGGCTTATGTTTACTGTGTTTGGCTATGATTATCTATTTAAGACCCTTCATCTATCCAATAAGGTTGTGTTTTTGGCATCTTTTGCAATTATCTTTGGGGCACTTATGGCACTTAGTCAAAAAAACTTAAAGAAAATGCTTACCTACATAATAATATCTGAAATTGGTTATATGGTAGGAGGGGCATGGATTGGAAACAGGGCAGCCATTACAGGGAGTATTTTACACATTATAAACGATGCATTCATGACCTTTGGTCTTTTTATTGCCGCTGGTAACTTTGCATGGAGGATTAAAGAACTGGATATAGATGAGCTAAAAGACATTTTTTCAACCATGCCATGGACAAGTGCAGGTTTTGTAATAGCTGGAATGTCCATTATTGGAATCCCGCCTACTTGTGGATTTTTCAGCAAGTGGTATCTCCTTATAGGAGCCATATCTGCAAAACAATATTTCTTTGCTATATCTCTTATTTTAAGTAGTTTATTTAGCGTAATCTTATTTTTTAGGGTATTTGAAAAGTCTCTTTTTAATTTAAATGGACTACATTCTACTGAAGGGTCTCACGCAGCCACAATACAAGAAGCTCCAGTAAATATGGTTATTGGTCTTTTATTTGTCTGCGTTATATTGATTGCTTTGGGATTATACTCTGGTGAAATTGTATCCAGGATAATTGATCCATTTGTTTTAAGAGGAATTTAGTGATGGAGCTTATACATTCTATAAGACCTCTTGCTGCAGTTTTAGTATCACTTTTTGTTATTCCTATACTTATATCTTGTGGAGAGAGACGACCCAATTTTAGGGAAGCATGGACTTTTGTGGCAGGTATTATAAAATTTTCAATCATTGTATCAATGGTCCCAGGGGTATTAAAGGGTGCTAAGTATTACTTTTGTCTGGTGAAGTTAGGACAAGGAGTTTCTATTAGTTTTAAAGTAGATGGTCTTGGTCTTACATTTGCATTAGTTGCATCTTTTTTATGGATTGTCACATCATTATATTCAATAGGTTATATGAGGGGGCTTAAAGAACATAGTCAAACCAGATTTTTTTGTTTTTTTGCCCTTGCTCTGTCATCTACCATAGGTGTTGCGTTCTCTGCAAACCTTCTTACAATGTATATGTTTTATGAAATACTTTCCCTATCCACTTATCCATTGGTTGTCCACCATCAAGATGAGGATGCAAAAATATCTGGAAGAAAATATTTGACATACATAATCACTACATCAGTTGGTCTGGTTCTTCCTGCAATGATAATATGCTATATACATGCGCATACCCTTGCATTTCAGTCAAATGGAATACTCATGGGTAAGGGATCTGACTTAGTTTTGACAATACTCTTTTTTATGTTCTTATTTGGCTTTGCAAAGGCAGCTATTATGCCCTTACATTCATGGCTGCCTGCTGCCATGGTGGCACCAACACCTGTTAGTGCGCTTTTACATGCAGTTGCTGTTGTAAAGGTTGGTGTATTTAGCATCATCAGGATATTTACTGGCATATATGGAATAGAATTAATCAAAAACCTACACTTAGGTGTGTATTCAGCATACATTGCTGCATTTACTATCCTGGTTGGATCGCTTATTGCCATGTCTCAAGATGAATTAAAAAGAAGGCTTGCATTTTCAACTATAAGTCAATTATCATATATTATTTTGGGGATATCCCTTCTCACTCCACGAGGCATGTTAGGTGGTATAATCCACATTGTTATGCATGCATTTGGAAAAATTACACTATTTTTTGGTGCTGGAGCAATTTATGTTGCCACTGGGAAAAAATACATAGGTCAATTAAATGGACTGGGTAAAAAAATGCCCATTACATTTTTGACATTCTTTATTGGAGCAATAAGTGTTATTGGCCTGCCTCCAACTGGTGGTTTTTACAGTAAATGGTATCTTGTCTTGGGATGTATTGATGCACACAATTTATTATTACTTTTAGTGCTATTAATATCGTCATTTTTAAATGCAGTTTATTTTCTTCCAATAGTATTTAAAGGATTTTTTTATAATGCAAATGACTCTGAAGAAATAAAAGAAGCGCCAATTTGTTGTATCATACCTATGATAATTACAGCATTGATTTCTATAATTCTATTTTTCTACCAGGATATTTTTTATAAACTAATTTCAATAGGACTAAAATAAAGGATACAACATTATGAAAAAAGATTTTTTGGAGCGCTCAGAAATAATAAAGATACTTTGGAAACTTTTATATATATCCTGCGCTCTTACTTTGATACCTGAGTTATTTATAAAGAGGGAAGGACATTTTGGAATTGATGGATTTTTCGGATTTTATGCAGTTTTGGGATTTTTATCATGTGTAGTCTTGATTTTAATTGCAAAGTTGGGTGGAATATTTTTAAAAAAAGATCCCAATTATTATGATGATTATAACCAAGAAATAAAAAATCAGGAATAAGGAATATGATACACATACCACCTGCATTTATTCTATTTATTGGCGCAATACTCATTCCAATATTTTTACCAAATGTTAGAAAATGGATTGTAATACTTATTCCTGCACTAGCGTTTTTGTATATTTTAACCCTTGATCCTGGCTCATATTTAAATGTCTCATTTTTTGGTTTTGATTTAAGCCTATTAAGGGTAGATAAGCTTTCAAAGGTATTTGGTTATATTTTTACAATTTTCGGGTTTGCAACTGGGATTTACAGCTTTTATTTAAAAGATTTAAGGCAACAATTATCAGCCTTAATCTACATGGGCGGAGCACTTGGAGTTGTATTTGCAGGGGATATAATTACCCTATATTTTTACTGGGAGCTAATGGCTATTGCATCTGTTATTTTAATACTTGCCAGGGAAACAAACAAAGCTTTAAGCGCTGGATATAGATATGTGCTTGTCCATATTGTGGGAGGACTGTGTTTGCTGGCTGGGATTGTGATATATATAAATCAAGGTGGTTCAATAATATTTACTAAATTTACAGACCACAATCTGGCAACTTATTTAATTTTAATTGGGTTTTTATTAAATGCAGCAGCACCACCCCTAGGCGCTTGGCTCCCAGACGCATATCCAGAATCAACTCCAGCCGGAAGTGTTGTTTTAAGCGCATACACTACAAAAACTGCTGTTTATACATTACTCAGGGGTTTTCCTGGATGGGAGATCTTAATATTTGTGGGCTGTCTTATGACCATATATGGGATCTTTTATGCGTTACTTGAAAATGATATGAGGAGGATACTTGCCTATTCAATTATAAATCAGGTAGGGTTTATGATATGTGGCGCAGGAATAGGCACTGCAATGGCAATAAATGGTGCTGCAGCCCATGCATTTGCCCATATTGTTTATAAAGGACTCCTATTTATGTCTGCTGGTGCAGTTTTATATATGACTGGAAAATCCAAGTGTACTGAGCTTGGCGGACTCTATAAGACCATGCCATTTACCTTGTTATTTGGTTGTATTGGTGCCCTATCCATATCTGCCTTTCCTCTAACCAGTGGTTTTACAACCAAGTCTATGATCATAGAATCATCTGTCCATAACCATTTGATCTGGGCCTGGCTAACTTTAGAAGTAGCATCTGCAGGGGTGTTCTTGCATGCAGGGATAAAATTTCCATACTTTGTATTCTTTGCAAAGGATAGAGGGCTTAGGCCTGGTGAGACCAATAAATCTATGTTGATTGCCATGGCCTTTCTATCATTTATCTGTATATTCCTAGGCATCTATCCAAAACCATTATATAAGATTCTCCCTTATTCAGTTGGAGACTACAATGCCTATACAGTGCCTCATGTGGTTACCCAGCTTCAGCTCCTTATGTTCTCTGCTCTAGTATTCTTCTTGTTTTTACCAATGTTAAAAAGGACAGATACAATTTCCTTAGATACAGATTGGTTCTATAGAAAAGGGGCAAAACTGTTGTATGTGTTTTTTGACAAAACTTTAAATACAATAAATTATGTATTAGATAAAATTGTAATTTCTTTAGTTAAGATAGTTGCAGGATTTTTTGCAGATTTTGTTGCCAATATTGCTCTATTTATATTTGTAAATATATGGCTTTTTAAGGGAATTTCTGGGAAAAGGCTGGAAATAAAAAAGGAAACTTTATACTATGATATTAAAGAAGATTTAATACCTGTTGGTATAGGCGCCGCAATTTCAGGTATATTCCTTGTTTTGATTTTCTTATTGGGAAAGAGTCTATGGTAAACATTGAGGAATTAAAAAGATTTGAAAGTTTAAACATCTTCAGTGAAAACGAGCTAAGTCTATTGGCATCTATTGGCCAGATCCATATCTTTAGTGAAGACAAAAAGATATTTGAACAAGATACATATTTAAAGAACTTGTATTTAATGGTAAGTGGTGAAATATCTTTAACATACGAAGTAAATGAAAAAACTATATTGATTTTATCTAGTATAAAACCTGGTACTTTTTTTGGCATATCTTCCCTATGTGGTGTTAAAACATTTCATACTGCATATTGTTTTAAGCCATCAGAGGTAGTTGTTTTTCCAGTGGACAAACTAGAAGAAATTTTTTTAAAGAATTTAGACTTTGGATTTAAATTTTACTCTGAAATGATAAAATTTTATCACAAAATAACCCAAAGCAGGACAGAAGATGTTATAAAAAATCTAAGCAATTTAAAAGAAATTAAACATATAGATTTAATATCTTCAATAGTGGATTTTAGCGGATAAAAGGACACCTTTATGAAGGACATCTCTGTTTTAAAAAAAATAAATTTACTTAAAGATATAAATGATAAAAATCTGGAGGAAATATACAATATATGTAGATTCAAAAAATATAACACTCCAACTGTTCTCTTTGAATATGGATCAAATACAAATTTCATTTTTATGATAATAAAAGGCAAAGTAGAACATCTTTTGCCAATTCAAAATGAAAGACTTATTAAATTTTACGTAAGTGAGGCAGGTGAAACTATAGGACTTTCCAGTATCCTTCCTAAAGAGTATAGAACACTGTTTACTGCAAAAACATTTAAAGGTATTACAGAGATTATTGAAATAGATAGAAATGAATTAAATGAATTATTTCAAAAAAATAAGTCCTTAGGATATATCTTTATAAAACAAGTATTAAAGGTATATTACAGAAAAAAAACAACACAAAATAAGATACTAATCTCATCTCTTCTAAATCACCCAGAGATTAAAAAATATATAGATACTTAGCTTTAAATGGGAATGGTGCTGTCTTAAAGCTCTAACTTTTTAAATTTCTTCAGGAAAAGAATCCATGCTCAAATTGGAGATACCAGGACGAGAACCCATTGAATTAGAACATGTTGTGCTGGATTATAATGGAACTATTGCCTTGGATGGGAAAATAGTGCCAGGAGTAATAGAGCGGCTTGTTAAGATTTCAAGAAATTTGAATATACATATTTTAACAGCAGATACCCATGGGAATGCAAAAGAACAATTGTCCAACACAGGATTTAACCTCCACATAATTGGGAAAAATAACCAGGACAGAGAAAAACTGGCTTTTATAGATAAACTTGGAAAAGAGAAGTGTGTGTGTTTTGGAAACGGGGCAAATGACTCTCTCATGCTTAAAAACGCTGCCCTTGGCATAGCTGTAATCCAGAAAGAAGGCGCATATTCCAAAATAATATTTAACAGCAAAATAGTTGTAACAGACATAAGAGACGGTTTAGATCTTATTTTAAACCCGCTTAGACTTGTAGCTACATTGAAGATTTAAAAAATTATCTCTAAATCTGGCCTTGACTAAAAACCTTCTAAGGCTCAACAACCCCCTCACCAATTAGAAAATCTTTAGTCAATGTAATATAATTTACCAGAAAAGGCCAAAAATATGTAAAAGATTGTTTAAAAAAAAATAAAAAAATGAGAGGTGAGTTATATGCAAACGCGTTCGCCAAAATATAGAACACCTAGTTTGTTATGTGCTGATCTATTAGAACAAATTAATCCTAAACATCCATTGGTAATTCTATCTAAAAAAATTCCATGGGAAGAATTTGATAAAGCATTTGCAAATAAATATAGTAATCATGGACGACCATCTAAATCTACTAGATTGATGGTTGGACTTTTAATATTAAAACAGATGCATAATTTGAGTGATGCCAAAGTAGTGCAAATGTGGACACAGAATCCTTACTTTCAAGTTTTTTGTGG
>NZ_JBMYBT010000025.1:0-6829 GCF_053993635.1 Desulfothermus sp.
TTAATTTCAACTACATATACCTTTTTTAGGTGAAATTTAGGATGGGTCATCTTATAAACAAAATCTCCGTCATTGCTTAAAATTAAAAGCCCTTCTGAAAAATAGTCCAGCCTGCCAACAGGCACCAGTCCCAACTTACGCAAGTTTTCAGGCAATATGTCTAAAATGGTCTTCCTTTTTTGGGGATCAGAGAGGGTGGTTACAACCTTAATTGGCTTATATAAGGCAATATATGTAAAATTTTTGTTTTTAAAGGTCTCTATTGAGACCTTTTTACCATTAATAACAACTTCATCATCAATATCAACCTTTGTGCCTAGCTCTGTTACAATAATCCCATTTACCTTAACACATCCCTTTTTAATTAATTGATCTGCCTGTCTCCTGGAGCAAACTCCTGATCGGGCCAGAAAGCGATTTAATCTGATTTTTTCTGCCATTTAAATCTTAATCACCTTTGTTGCCATCTGAAGGCTTGTTACCACGTCTAACATATTAGTTGTCTCTCCTATCTTTTTTTTGTCCAAAAGTTTAAAAAAATCAAGACAAGTGCCACAAACTAAAATAGACACACCAGATTTTTCCAGCTCTTTTAGGGCATCTAAGACCTCTCCATCCTCTGTTGCAAGCTTGACCCCGCCGTTTAATAAAATAATCCTCCATAAAGATTTACCCATCTCAGGTAAGGTCTTTAAAAAATTCAACATAAGTTTTTGACCCAATATATCATCTCCATGGCCTATTACATCTGAAGTAATAAATACAAGCTGTTTGTCTTGTGTTTCCAAAGGTGGAGTAATTTCACAAGTATATTCAGACAGATCCTCGTCTTTCATTTCACCACCTGGTATAGCACCATCAGACAATTTTGCTAAGACTCTAAATCCCTCTTTTTCTTCTTTAGTCTCAACAGAATATGACCTTGATTTTAAAAAACGACATACATTTTCCTTAGCAGCCGCATTATCAACCAAAATTTCTAAAAGTTCAGGGCTCTCAGATTCAATGACTTCTTTACATTTTAAAACAGGTCCTGGACATGCAAGCCCAAAACAATTTAACTTTCTCATTATCTCCTCCATTCTATTAAGTTTTTATGATACTTCATAAAGAGCAAAATCTTTTATAGAATAAGAAATAAAGCTATAAAAATTATTTTTTCAAATAAAAAAATCAAAAATCTATTATCAAATAAAATAAGAAAATGTTAGTTCCCAAGTTACCACGGTTAGCAAAGAGAATTGACATTGAAAAGAATAGGGCATAAAAATTGGGGCAATCCATGACAGAACCCATAACACAATAACTAGGAGGAAGATATGGTTGAGCAGACACTGTGCATTATTAAACCGGATGCTGTTGAGAGAAATCTTATAGGAAAGATCTTACAGATGATTGAGGGAGCAGACCTAAAAATCAAGGCATTGAAAATGCTCCACCTAAACAAAAAACAGGCTGAAGGTTTTTATGAAGTCCACAAAGAAAAGCCATTTTTTGACAGCCTAACAAATTATATGAGCTCAGGTCCAATAGTTGTAGCTGTGCTAGAAGGAGAAAACGCCATAAAAAGATATAGGGAACTTATGGGGGCAACAAACCCAAAAGAAGCAAAACAAGGCACAATCAGAAATCAATTTGCCTTGGATGTTGAAAAAAATTCAGTACATGGATCTGATAGTCCAGAAAACGCTGTAAAGGAAATATCCTATTTTTTCGATAAACTGGAGGTATTATAATTAATGGACACAATCGGAGTCATTGGCACTGGCAATATGGGAGGGGCAATTTTAAAGGGCTGGAGTTCCTTAAAAGATACCTCACTTATTGGTTATGATGTAGATGAACAAAAGCTATACAAAATTTGTATGGAGCTAAAGGTAGAAAAGGCCAGAGATATTCCAGAGTTGATCCAAAAATCCAGTTACATCCTTTTAGCTGTTAAGCCTACTCAAGTAAAATCCCTTTTAAAAAAATATAAGGATCTTTTTTTAGATAACCACACCCTAATGTCTATCTGCGCTGGGATTAAGATAAAAAAAATAAAAAAGTGGTGTGGAGGCAAGGCCAAGGTCGTCCGTATTATGCCAAATACCCCCGCCTTGGTTGGCAAAGGGATGTTTGCAATATGTTTTGAAGAAGAGGTCGATGAGTCCACTCATGCAAAAGTAATTGAGCTTTTCAATGTATTGGGTAAGTGTTTTGAAATGGAGGAAAACTACATAGATGCATACACTGCCCTCATAGGATCAGGCCCTGCGTATATTATCTATTTTTTAGAAGCACTTGTAGAAGCGGGGGTATCACTGGGTTTTCAAAGACAGACCTCAATTGAGATGGTCAAAGGACTGCTTAGCGGAACTACAAAAATGATAGAAGAATTAGACAACAGTCTGGCAGGGTTAAGAGAGATGGTCACATCTCCAGCAGGCACCACCATTGCAGCCCTGAACCACTTTGACAGAATGGCAGTTAGGGGTGCAATAATAGATGCACTTCATCATGCATGCAAAAGATCAAAAGAATTAGGTGAATAATGGGGGCTTACTTAGCCCCCTTAGTTTTTTTATTGATACATCTTTCTTATCTCTTTTTTATTTATCTTTCCAACACTTGTCTTTGGAATTTGATCTACAATTTCTATCTTATCTGGGATTCCATATTTTGGAATAGTGCCGTCCTCAACATATTTTTTAAAGTGTTCTTTTAGTTCATCTTCACCAACTTTTCCCTTGAATTCTTCATGTAATACAACTAGTGCCAGAGGTCTCTCTCCCCATTTTTCATCTGGAACACCAATCACAGCAACTTCACTTACTGCCTCGTGTTGACTTAAAATATCCTCTAATTCCAGTGAAGATATCCACTCGCCACCTGTTTTAATCACATCCTTTAATCTATCTGTAATTTTTAAATACCCTTGTTCATCAATATATCCAATGTCTCCAGTATGTAACCAACCACCTTCCCATAACTGTTCGCTCTTTTCAGGATCTTTCAAATAACCTTGAGTTAACCAAGGCGCCCTTACTACCACCTCACCTGTGGACTTACCGTCATGGGGCAGGGGATTTCCCATTGGATCAACTACTTCTAATAATACATTTGGAACAGGAATCCCTGTCCTACACCTAATTGGAACCTGTTTTTCTATGTCCCAATCAACCATGTGTGGCTTTAAGAGAGCTGCTGTGAGCAGGGGACATGTTTCAGACATTCCATAGGCTGATGTAATGTTGATATTATATTTAAGGGCCTCTTTACAAAGTCTCTGAGGAAGAGCAGAACCACCAATGACTACTTTCCAGTTAGATAGATTTATCTGCTTTATAATTGGAGATGTTACCAACATATGGATTATCGTTGGTACACAGTGAGAAAAAGTAACCTTTTCTTGAAGGACTAATTTTAAAATCATTTCAGGATCGTATCGACCTGGATAGATCTGTTTTCCGCAAATCCAGGTAAACATATATGGCATTCCCCAGGCATGGACATGAAACATAGGGGTAAGAGGCATATACACATCGCTATTATCCACCCTCATACCATATCCCATAGTACACAATGCAGAAATAAGTCCATAGGTGTGTAGGACTATCTGCCTATGACTATAATATACACCTTTTGGCAAACCAGTGGTTCCTGTTGTGTAAAAAGTGGTTGCCATGGTATCCTCGTCAAATTCAGGAAAGTCATACTCTTCACTCTGATTTTTAATAAGATCTTCATATTCCCCAGCAAGCTCTATAGACGTAGAAGGAATTTCATCCTCATCAGTTAAGAGAATAAATTTTTTCACTGTTTTTATTTGGTCCTTAACTGCCTCAAGCATGGGAAGAAAATCAGAGTTTACCAATATTACATCGTCCTCAGCATGATTTATTGTATACACGAGCTGCTCTGGTGAAAGCCTTATGTTTATGGTATGGAGCACTGCGCCCATCATTGGCACAGCAAAAAAACACTCTAAATATCTATGGCTATCCCAATCCATTACACCTACTACATCCCCTTCTTTAATGCCCATGGATTTTAACATATTGGCCAATTTATGGACCCTTTTTCCAAAATCCCTATAGGTATATCTAAACTTGTCCCTATAGACTATCTCCTGGTCTGGGTTATATGTCAGGGGAAATTTTAAAAGATTTTTTATTAAAAGAGGAAAAGAATAAGCAGATTGCGTGCTAGGAATCTTTTTTACGGGCATATGAACCTCCTTACAATTCTTTTTAATTTAACCGACTCTTAAGTAAATAAATCCTATTTCTATATTCATACCTAAATAATATTTTTTTTGCAATTAAAAACTAAATTAAAACATTTTGGTTTGCCCTTTTTTATCTTAAGTTTATCAAAATTATAACAATAGAAAATGAAATTATTTTTTCGAAAATTCATCTTTAAAGCTTAATTTGTTGTTTTTATTAAATTTATTTTTTTAAAAAATTTATATTTGCCATATTTACCGAAAAAAGTACTTAAAAGTTAAAAATAGCAATCTAAATTTTTAGTATTTTATAAAAAAAATTTAAAATTAATATAAAAAATATAAAAATATGTATATTTGACAGGACATTATGGTTTGTGTATTAAAATAATCTCATTGATTCCTTAAAAAATCCAATCCAGGAAGGTGAGGTTATGAGTTATTTAAAGGTTCATGATCCAGAGATATGGAAGGCTATATCCCTTGAAGAAAAAAGGCAGAGAGAGACAATTGAGTTGATTGCGTCTGAAAATTTCACCTCCCCAGGGGTTAGGGAAGCTGCTGGTAGCTGTCTTACCCATAAATATGCAGAAGGTTATCCAGGTAAAAGATATTACGGTGGCTGTTTTAACGTTGATATTGCTGAAGACCTTGCAAGGGAGAGGGCCAAAACATTATTTGGAGCAGAATATGCGAATGTTCAACCCCACTCTGGTTCACAGGCAAATATGGCAGTATATGCTGCACTACTCAAACCAGGGGACACTATCTTAGGAATGAATTTATCACATGGTGGACATCTATCCCATGGAAGCAAGGTTAATTTTTCAGGCAAAATCTATAAAAGTTTCTCATATGGGGTAGATAGAGATTCACAGCTTATTGATTTTGAACAGGTTAAATCCCTGGCCAAAAAACACAGACCCAAAATCATAATTGCTGGAGCGTCCACTTATCCAAGACAGATAGATTTTCAAAAATTTAGAGAAATTGCAGATGATGTAGGTGCTTATCTTATGGTGGATATGGCCCACATTGCAGGAATAGTTGGAGCAGGTCTACATTCCAATCCAGTAAAATATGCCCATGTTGTCACGTCCACTACCCACAAATCCCTAAGGGGACCAAGAGGTGGATTTATCTTATCCTCTGCAGCACTGGGACAAAAGCTAGACTCTCAAATCTTTCCTGGTATCCAGGGCGGTCCATTAATGCACATTATAGCAGCCAAGGCCGTTGCATTTAAAGAGGCATTGTCAGAAGATTTTAAAGATTATCAAAAACAGGTATTGAAAAATGCAAAAGCCATGGCTGATGTTTTGATCAGCGAAGGTTTCAATCTGGTAACTGGAGGAACAGATAATCATCTCGTTTTAATTGACTTGAGAAATAAAGGTCTAACAGGAAAAGATGCAGAACAATGCCTTGAAAAAGTGGGAATAACTGTAAATAAAAATGCTGTTCCTTTTGAAGATAAACCTGCAACTATAACATCTGGTATCAGGATAGGCTCCCCTGTAGTCACCACAAGGGGTATGGTGGAAGAAGATGTGTACAGAGTAATGGAATTTCTAATCCAGGCCTTAAAATTTAAAGACAATGAAACAGTAATCGCAAAGATAAGAAAACAAGTAAGAGAATTTGCCTTGCAATTTCCAATATTTGTGCCTTCCCCAAGGTATTTAACTAAAAATTCCCCCCCCAGACAAGAACAAATAGCTATGGTCTAACAAAAAAAGAGGGCATATGCCCTCTTTTTTCTTTACATTCTATTATAACTACCTACACTGAAATCCAATATTTTAGTGCTTATTTTGTCTTTTCCATATAATTCAAAAATTCATTATCAGAAGACATGACCAACCGAGAATTGGCATCAAATCCTCTTTTATAGGCATCAAATGACCTTAACAAATCAAAAAATTTAGGATCTTTTTTATATGCTTCTGCATATATTTTTGTTGCCAAGGCATCCCCTTCTCCCATTAATATCTGGGCCTTTTTATTTGCCTCTGCAAGTATCACGGCCCTGTCTTTGTCAGCCTTGGCCCTTATTATTGCAGCCTGTTCAGCCCCTTCAGACCTATACTGTTTTGCCTCTCTTTCCCTCTCTGATCTCATCCTTGCATATATTGCCTTCTGGTTTTCTGGTGGAAGGTCGGTCCTTTTTATTCTTACGTCTATTACCTCAACTCCATACTTTTTGAGTTCTTTTTTTACATTTCTTGTGACATTGGCCATTATTTCATTTCTCTTTGAAGAAACAATATCAATAAGGTTGTATCTGCCTAGAGCTACTCTTAACTCTGAATAAACAATATCATCCAATCTTGCCAACCCCCTGGATATTGTCCTGGCTGTCCTGTAAAATAATAAGGGGTCATAAATCCTCCACCTGGTATAATTATCAACCACAAGGGTCTTTTTGTCCTTTGTGATTACCTCTGCAGGAGGTGAGTCATATTCTAAAATTCTGTAGTCATATTTTTGCACCTGTTGTATTACAGGAATTTTAAAATGAATACCTGGGCCAACTGCATCCCCAATGGGCTTTCCCAGTTGTAATACAATGGCCCTCTGGGTCTCATCAACAAGATAAAAAGGCTGGGAAAAACCAAT
>NZ_JBMYBT010000026.1:0-15075 GCF_053993635.1 Desulfothermus sp.
AGGGTCAAATTGGGATCCTGCGCATCTTTCAATTTCTAAAATAGCATCTTCCTTTTTTTTGCGTCTTTTGTATATTCTCTCAGACAACATTGCATCATAAGAATCAGCTATGGAAATAATCCTGGAAAAAAAGGGAATATCTTCTCCAGCAATGCCATCTGGATATCCAGTTCCATCCCATCTTTCATGGTGATATTTTATTACATCAGAAAGACTAGCAAATTCCTTTACTTTTGATATTATTTCAGCCCCTATAACAGTATGGAGTTTTACTATTTCAAACTCTGTAGAAGATAATCTACCAGGCTTTAACAAAATATAATCTGGAATACCTACTTTTCCTATATCATGTAGTAGCGATGCTGTTTTTAAAAGATTCGTTTCAGAAGAACTAAGATTTAAAGCTTTACCAATTTCACAAGCATAAAATGCAACTGATTCTGAATGCCCTCTAGTATATACATCTTTAGCTTCCAGAGATGAAATAAAGCTAGTAATTAGGTTTTCAATTGATTCATGTTTTATCTCAATCCACTTAATACTATTCAATAACATTAACAACTCATTGAGCATAAAGCTTATAGAAAAAAAATAAATAGGATGAGGTTCACCTTTAAATAGAAAACATAAAAACTGTTGAGATAATTTCCTGGCAAACATATAATAACCTGAATACTTTTTTACAATAGTACCATGAGATTTATTTTTTAAAGACAAAAATGCCATTTTAGAGAATAACCTTATTATTTCCTTATATTCATTTTTTACAGAACAATAATCCTCTTTTTCATTATATAAATAAAATACGCCTATTAATTCAATATCAATAAACTGATTTATATAACCTCTGACTATATGACATATATCACTCAATGAGGTTTTTATATTCTTGTCTATATTAACATTAAAAAAGAATGCCTTCTTTTGCCACTCGTTTCTAAAAAATAATTTCAACCTAGATTCTATAAGTTTTCTAATCATTTCCAGTTCTGTTTTAATGTGTAGCTGTAAATTTGTCCTTATATTAAAAGGTTCAAAAATAAACAAGGTACAGTTTATATGAGCTCTTTCTTTTGTGGAGATAGTAACAAATCTGTCTGAAAAACATTCTGTCCCTGATTGATATACTACATTGAGTACATTATTTGTAATAATAAGTTTGCACAACTTGGCCCCTGTAATTAATTTTGTTGAAAAAACAAAATCCGTTAGAAAATTATCTAGCTCTTTGTCTATTTGAGAAAAACTAGTTATCTTCATTTGATATTACCACCTTTAAAAAAAGGTCTTTATTCATTTCCAGTTCCAAAAGGGTGTCTACAAGTCTCTCAAAAGGAACTTTTTTAGTCATTTTCAATAGAGGATCCTTAAAAGCGTCCATAACCAAAGGAAGTTGTTCTAATTCTTTTGAAGTATATAAAAAAGAAGATATAATTTTCCTATCGCCAGTAATAAGAGAAAGGGCGTCTATAGATACTTCAGAAAAATATGTCCCTACCACCAAAATAGCTCCACCCTTTTTTAACTTTGCCATCTGGCCTGAAAAAATATGTGGTAAGACGGGGTCTTCTCCTGCACAGTCAACCACCAATGCATAGCTCTCTTCAGGGGCTTCTTCAAGAATAGAATAAATTTTAAATCCCAGGGTAGAAGCAAAATCTTGTCTGAACTCCCTGATCTCACACAACTCCACATCCCATCCATAATGTTTAAACATGAGAGCTACACAAAGTCCTACTGGCCCAGCTCCAGAAACCAGTACCTTTCTCCCTATGAAAGAATACTCTTGAGCAAGATTAAAAACCCGTAACGAAACCAAAAGTATTTCCCCAAAATGCACAATCTCAGGAGTGTCAACTTCAATTGCATTTTGTTCTTTTACTACTGCATATTCTGCAAATCCGCCATTATGTTCTATCATACCATAATATCCAATATTACTACATAAATTTTCTCTTCCTGCCTTGCAATACAAGCACTTGCCGCAATATATAAGAGGAGAAACTGTAACTGTTTTTCCTATTTTAGCTTTTGATACACTTTTCCCTGCATCTACTACTACACCTCCAAATTCATGTCCTGGGATAAATGGAACCTTATTAAATAACTTTGGACCTGCTATAAACTCATCAACATCTATTTGGCATATTCCACAATAAGTAACGTTGAGCAATATCTCATCCTCTCCAATAGTAGGAATAGAAACTTCTTCTAGTCTTAAATCTCTTCTCTTGTAAAACTCCCAGGCTTTCACTTTTAATTCTCCTTAACTTAAATTATTCTTTTCATTTTTATAACCCATTGATTTTTTTTTGGGACAACATTATTATATTCAATCCCTATCACATAGTCAATTTTTTTAATAGAATATAAAACTAATCAAATATCATAATTGGTAAAAAGTATTAAATCAGCATTTCACTTTTTTTCGTCAGAATTTTTTAGATAACAAAAAAATTTTAAAAAAGAAATTTAGGTTAAATCTGGAGAAATAAGATTAGCTTAGGATACTTTAATTTTGCTTCACAAGATAAGACACTTCAGGATGGATCTGGATTTTGCTTTAGACTTAAACTTATAAGGAGACGCACAGATATCTATGCGTCTCCTTATAAAAATTATGCAGGCTGATCAGATGGGACTTCGAATATTGGTAGATATGTTACAATTAATTTATATAAAAAGAGACCAAGCGAGACTAATCCCACTGAAATTGCTATCTCTTGCCAGGATGGAAAATAAAATCCACCCATAGTTGATTCTGTTAAAAATGCCACATCAAATCTGTACAAAAGAATACCAAAAATCACTAGGGAATGGAAAAAAAGAAGAAAAGGCACAGAGTGTCGAATGGTCTTACAGCTTAAAAATATCATAGGTACCAACACACATACTCCCATTTCTAATATAAATAGAAAACTAGCACCATCTCCCGCAAATATATAGTGGATCTTTCCATGTACCCCAATATCAATTAATCTACATAGAAAATATACCAAAAGGGCTATTGAAGCGCCTCTACCTAGCCCTTCCAATACATCATATTCATATTCTACGTTCCTCAAATTAGCACCCAATATGGTCTCAATGGATACCATGGAAATCCCAGCACATATAGCAGAAAGAAAGAACCAGTGGTGCATCATATGGGAATACCACAGGGGATGTAATTTATGTGGCTCAAGTAAAAATAACCCGCCCAATGAGGATTGGTGTCCATAAGATAACATTACACCCAAAATAACAAGGCAAAATACAACTGGTTTTTGTTCCAGAAAATCCTTTAGGCCTGTTAAAATGTTTAATCTCTCCAAGAGCCATGGTAAAAATTCTAAAGTCAAAACAGTAGTATACGTGGATACACAAATAACTATCTCAAACATAACTGAGTGTGGATTCCAGAAAATAAATGGGTGCCAAAAAGCAAAAGGCTTACCAATGTCTAAAAACAGTCCAATACAAACCAGCACATAACCAAGAAATGCAGTCAATGTAGCTGCACGGGCAATGGGTTTATACTTCTTCCAATTTGCTATATATGCTGCAAAGGTAACAGTAAACCCTCCCGCTGCAAGGGCTACTCCTGTCATTACATCAAAGGCGATCCAGAGTCCCCAGGGATGGGTATCGCTTAAATTTGTGGTTGGACCAAGTCCAACGGCCAGCCTGTATAGCATAATAATGATGCCTATTACACTCAGAATAAGCAAGATATAAGTCCTGGGTGTAAAAAATTTCTGTTTTACATTCACACCATTATCCATCTTGCCCCTCCTTTGACTTTGTCCTGTTCCTAAAATATGCAATACCTGCTAAAATTGCCAAAAGACCTGCTTCTTCCAACAAAACTGTAGAAAGATCGTGATCCCATGTAATCGCTGGATATGGTTGTTTGAGTACCTTTTCATTAAAGCCCAATTTTTCAAAAGGCACGTCAGATATATACAACCAGGATGTGCCACCAGCCTCTTCAAGACCATAAATATGATTCACATACTTTCCAGGCTCTTTGTTTATGCGTCTTTTTGCCTCTGCAACAACCTTTTCATAATCATCAAAATACATAACATCTTTCGGACAGGCTGTAACACACATAGGCTTTAATCCCATCTCAATCCTATCTGCACAAAAATCACACTTCCTGACCCATGGATTTGTTGTGTCCCATTCATATTTTGGAATTTGAAAAGGACATGCAATTATACAATATCTGCATCCTATACACCTCCACTGATCATACACAACCGCCCCATCCTTCAATTTTTTCAAAGCACCCACTGGACATGCTGAAACACATGCAGGATCCTTGCAATGAAAACATTGGTGTTTTACAAAATGCCATACAGGAGCATACTCCTTTCCTTGTTCCAAAAAATCTATAAATGTATAGGACTTAGAATCAAGGGTTTGAGGATTTGTATATTCTCCTTTCATTTCCCTATAAATAGCGGGTAGAGAGTGCCATTCCTTACACGCCACCTGACATGAACGACACCCTATACACCTCGTTATATCTACTAAAACAGCTTTGGCCATTTTAAAACCCTCCTGCCACAATAAAGATTATAGCTTCTTTATATTTACCATAAATGCCTTTGTTTCAGGTATTAAAGTATTTGGATCTCCTGTTGTTGGACAGAGTAGATTTGCACTATCTCCTCCCTTTCCTCCTTCTGGGAATTCCCATCCAAAATGCCATGTAGTACCTACCTGATGAACCTTTTTCCCCATAATAATAAAGGGCCTGAGTCTATTTGTAACCACTGCCTTTGCAACAATTTTACCCCTTGCACTTTCAATAAGCACCTTATCACCATCTTTAATGCCCTTTTGATTAGCAAGCTCTTCGTTTATCTCAACAAAATTCTGGGGCATGAGTTCCAAAAGCCATGGAACATGCCTTGTCATACAACCTGTTTGCCAGTGTTCAGTCACCCTGTAGGTAGTACAGATATAAGGATATGTCTCACTTGCGTTATACCAGATATCAGGATCATTCTTGGATAGGTTTTCCTTTCTACACAAAAGGGGTAGTGCAGGATTTATTCTATATTTGTTTTTGGGAATTGGGTTAAATTTTAATGGACTTTCTAATGGCTCGTAATGTTCAGGAAATGGCCCATCTTTACGTCCAGATCCAAATATAGAGGCTACTCCGTGAGGCTTCATAATAAATGCTTTTTTGGTCTTTTTATTAATTGTTCCATCGGGATTTTTAATGGGTGGCCATCCTCCATCTGGCACATCTCCGACCCATTTGCGGCCATTCCACTTGATAACAGGTAATTCTGGATTCCATGGCCTTCCATATTCATCCACAGATGCCCTATTATACAATATCCTCCGATTTACTGGCCAGCACCATGCCCAATGGGAATATAACCCTAGTCCAGTTGGATCGTCCTTTTTACGCCTGGCCATCATATTTCCTTTTTCTGTATATGAGCCACAATAGAGCCAGTTACCAGAAGATGTGGAGCCATCGTCTTGTAGATATGCAAAGCTGGGTACAAGCGTGCCTTTTTTAAACAATTTTCCTTTTACAACAACATCTTTCAAGAAATACCCATTTATCTCCTTTGCAATCAAGTGAGTATCCATCTCCTTTATTTTTCCATTTTTATCTTTTTCTCCATAATCCCAGCTCAAATTAAGTATAGGCTCAGGACAAACTCCTCCTTCTTTTTCATACAATTTTAATACCCTATAATATAACTCATTTATTATCTCTGCATCGGGTTTTGTGTCTCCAATGGGATCTATAGCCTTATATCTCCACTGTCCCCACCTACCTGAATTGGTGATGCTCCCTTCTTTTTCAACAAAAGACGCGCACGGGAGAAAAAATACCTCTGTTTTTATTTTTGTAGGATCCATCCCAGGACCTCTCCAAAATGATGCGGTCTCATTGTCAAAAAGATTAACAGTCACCATCCAATCTAAATTGCACAATGCCTTTCTCACCTTATTGGAATTTGCACCAGAGCAGGCTGGATTTTGACCCCATGCAAAAAATCCCTTTATTTTCCCATGATACATATTATCAAACATAACAAGCCAGGAAGCATTTTGCCCATCATCCAATTTAGGCAGCCAATGGTATCCAAAATCGTTTTCTTTTGTGGCTTTTTCACCAAAATGTGCCTTTAACAAGCTCACTGAATATTTAGGATAATTTTGCCACCAATTTGCACTATAATCTTCTTTTGTTTTTGGAGTGTACTTGTCATTGTACTCTTTCAGGCTCTGCAAAGATGCCCTAGGTGTCTTTAGATACCCAGGCAGGATATGAAATAATAGACAATGGTCTGTTGAACCTTGCACATTGCTCTCGCCTCTTAGTGCATTTACTCCACCACCTGCCCTTCCAATGTTTCCAAGAAGTAGCTGAATTATTGCCATTGTCCTGATATTTTGAGTACCTACAGTATGCTGGGTCCATCCCATGGCATACATTATAGTGCCAGCCTTTTTGGGATTCCCTGTGCTCGCAAAAATCTTATATACCTTTAAAAGGTCTTCTTTAGGTGTGCCTGTAATAGCAGAAACAGTATCTATATCATATCTGGAATAGTGTTTTTTTAAGAGTTGCAGCACACACCTTGGATGTTTCATTGTAAGATCTTTCTTTATTTTACCATTCTCATCCTTTTCAAAGGCCCAATAGCTGCGATCATATGAATGAGTCTTTGGATTATATCCAGCAAATACCCCACCTAATTCTTCTGGAAGTTTAAATTTTTCATTCAAAATAAAGGGGGCATTTGTATATAATTTTACATACTCTTTGTGGTACAATTCATTGTCTAAAATGTACTTTATCATGCCACCTAAAAATGCAATATCAGAACCTGAACGAAGTGGGACGTATATATCTGCCTGGGAAGATGTCCTGGTATACCGGGGATCTACGTGAATCAACGTGGCGTTTCTCTCTTCCTTTGCCTTTGTCACCCAACGGAAAGAAATAGGATGGTTTTCTGCTGCATTGCTCCCCATAATCAAGATTACATCAGAATTCTTTAAATCAATCCAGTGATTTGTCATTGCACCACGACCAAACGACTCTGCCAGAGCCGCTACTGTAGCAGAATGTCAGATACGGGCCTGGTGTTCAATATAGATAAGCCCAAGAGACCTCCACCACTTCTGCAAGATAAAACATTCTTCATTGTCAAGGGCTGCACTTCCAACAGCTCCAATACCCTGTGTCCTGTTTACGATTTGACCTTTTTTGTTTCTTTTTTCAAAGGTCTTATCCCTAGTCTGTTTTATCCTTTTTGCAATTTGATCCAGTGCCCAATCCCATTCAACCTCTTTCCACTCAGAAGAATACGGAGCCCTATATTTGGGTTTAAGCTCCCTATAGGGACTATGGATAAGTTGAAGCACTGATGATCCCTTTGGACAAAGACGTCCTTCATTTATTGGATGATCAGGATCCCCTTCTACATGCACTACCTTTCCATTTTTGGAATAAACCTTAAGACCGCAGCCCACGGCACAGTACGGACAAATAGATGTGGTTACTTTGCAACCTTTGAGTTTATTTTTAAACTCCATTGCTTCCGCCTCTGTGGAAGCAGACACCGCACTAGCACCACCTAGGGCAGCCAATCCAGAAAACTTTAAAAAATCTCTCCTAGAAATACCCATAGGCTTTGCCTCCTGAATTTATATGTTAAAAAGAAACTTTGCCTTCCCGTTGTGATAACTTAAACTTTTAACATAATAAATACATTAACTTTATATCAAACAACATCATGGATTATCTTTTCGATTAGGATTATCAAATAGATATTCATTGTCAAGTAGGTAACAAGATAAAAAAATGCACAAATTGATGTTAGCGTGAAATAAAAATGGTTTTGATAACATAAAAAAACTAAGTTAACTATCCCGCTATTGCGCCAAGGCATGGAGAGCGCTTTTGTCAAGGTTCTGCATGAAATAACCTTATCACAAGGGGCTAAACTTGCAACAGAATGAAGAAAAAATATCTTTTTTCATAACATAAACATCTATCAATCACCTCATTTTTAAAACAACTTATGCATGTTAAAATAATTTTTAAGTCCAAAATCCTTTTCATAAAAACTAATATATTCTTTTATATAAAAAATGATTGATGACCTACTCAAAAAATACAAAAATTGTAAGTGAGTCACTTGCAAAGCTGTATACAAAAATATAGAATATTTTATTTGATATGGTGAAATTTATTGAAGGTAAATTTAATCCTAAAACTTCTTTAATTCCTGATTTCAAAACAGTACGTGGTTAAAATAGAAAAACTTTTTAGTTGGAGTTCAAAATATCTCTAAATTGAAGAGCAGGTTAACCTATGAATTTATCTCCAGATAGTGAAAACAAAAGGGTTGATTATAGCTTATGGGCCCGTGAGCTTTTGCGCAGATATCCTGAAGGGATTGTTTTAAACAGGGAAGATATGCTCACCCTGTTCTTGATGTATGAATATGTGAAAGGCAGGGTAACACCACTTACCTGGGACAAGATGGAACGGCTGGCCGCTGAAGCACTTAATATTACAGAACAAAAGGATAAACGACCTTCATCAATCTTAGAGAGGCTTTTGCGTCGAGGCTTTTTGCTGGTAAATGACAGTGAACGGTACTACTACCTATCAAGCCTTGCCAGTGCCATAGCAAAAAATCTGGTTCAAGAAGACCTAAAACACCAATCAGACATAGAGAGCCACCTTTATACCTTGTATGTAACCCTTTCAAAATTAGGTGCTGAAGAACATGAAAAACTCACCGACTTTTTAAAACACACCTTTAATGACCTGGCCTCTTCCATAATAAATAAAATTGTAAAGATTCGGGAACAAGGAGCAAGGCTTAAAGAAAAAATCCGTCAGGCAGTAAAACAAGGAGAAGAGGAAGGGCTGAGCATCTTTTTACAGGAGCTAAAAGGTCTGCAATCTACAATTGCTGAAATGACAGAGGTTTTAGGATCCTATTCAAGTTATAACACAATTTTGAATGAGCTCCATCAGTGGGAAAGATATTCTGTTGAACACAATATGTCTTATATGGAAGATATGGTGTGTTCTGCCATTGAGTCACTTCGCCTTTTAAAGGAACAAATTGAAGAAGTGGCGCTAGATTTAACAGAGTTTGTTAATCGCACAACAGCCATCACTGCACGTATCAACTTGCGCCATTTAGACAGGCTAATAGAAATGCAGGGAAAAATTTTAGCCTGGTTTCCCTTAAAACCATTTTGTTTACGCAAAACTCTCTTGCCCCCTCAAAAAAATATAGAAATTCCAAAAAGACGAAAACTCAGGCCAACTGTTTTACCTGATATTTCACCACCTACAGAACTCCAAGGAGATGAGTTTGTTTCTTTATTACAAAGGGGTAGAGAGCTCACTTCTCTTTTTAAAAAAGAACTTAACAAAAATAATAAAATTTATTTAATTTGTTTTTTAAATAAAACATTATTGCCTAAAGAAATGGAAAAATATCCATTTTTTTATCATTGTCTTATCTATTTTCTTGCTGAAGAAAATCTCTTTCCACTTTTAGAGGGGTACAGAGAAATTCATGGTACATTGTATTCAGACTGTGTTTATGTTAAAGGCAACAAGTGAACTTCTTTACACTACATATTAATATTTTTCAGGAGTTGTTATGCAAGAATTAGAACGATTATTCAGACAACCAACATTATTTCGTGAAGTAAATTTCAAGCTTTTAAAGGGAAGTAATATTGTAGTCCAAGATATACGTTTTTATCATTTTGTAGAGGAACATATCAATGAGTTAAAACTATTTTATGAATTACTTGGATATAGATTGATAATGGAACAAGGTAAGGGCTATTGTTATTTAGAAGCAATATCAGCCAATGCTCCTAAAGGAAGATTTTCCAGGGCAGAGACCTTTGTTGGTATGTTTTTGGGCTTTAAATTTCTGGAATCAGGCCTGGTGGAAACTGAATTTATTGTTAAAAATCTATTTCAGGAATTGTTTCAACTCTTAAATTTTAATGACCTTTATACAGCTCTGGTAAAGGGAACAAAAGGTACATCAAGGGCCACCCAGATCAAAAACACAACAATCCAGCAAAGATTCTGCACTGCCATAAAAAATCTTGCAAAATATGGTTTTCTCATCATTGTTGATGAAGGAAAGATGGATTTTTTAGAAACGAGAATTAAATTACTCCCTTCTTTAGAGCGTTTTTACAACCTTGCAAAAAGGCTGGTTACCCTTTCAGAAGAAGATGCAAAAAAAGGACTTCTTGTGTATCTTGAAGAGTGTGGTTTTGAGCTGGAAGAGAGTCCAGAGGCAGAAGAGGAAGAAGAAGTATCTTCAGAGGAAATAATCGAAGAAATTTAAAGGAAATAGGCAAATAGTATGAGTATAAGGGATAAGATTTTATCACCAATTTTATTGGATAAGGTGTTTATCTTTGGTTTTCGTCTTTATCCCAGGGCTGTATTTAAAATCCATAAGACCTTTACTGCATTTTTTGGTAGAAATGGTAGTGGTAAGACCACCATCTTAGATGCAGTTCAAATAGCTTTAATAGCAAATCAAAAATATATTCGCTTAAATCCAACGGCCCAAAGGGGAGAAGAACGCACATTAGAGGATTATCTTGGCAGTGATGTAGGTTATATTGTGCTTGAATTAAAAGGTCATGAAAGGATTAAAAACATGGGCATTCGTCTGGAAAAACGGCTCGATGGACGGGTTTTATTTAAGTACTTTGTTGCTGAAAATGTTCCTCTAGAACAGGAGGATTTTATAGAAGGCAATATTTTGCGAAATGACCTCACCGAAATAGCGAAGTCACTTCGTATGCGTGGTGATGGTACAGGTAATATACGCTCCTTTGACAATGCAAAAGACTATCACCGTGCATTATTTCAACAAGGTATTTTACCATTTGACCTTTCAAATCCCAAGGTTTTACGTGAATTTTCAAGCATTTTCACGGCAGCTTCAACTGGCCTTACTGAAAAAACAAAGATATTAAAGGATATTTTATGTCCAGCTAAAAAAGGTACTGCCAATTTCTTACAACAGCTTGAAAGGATCTTTAAACAACGCCAGGACATTAAACGAAAAATTCAGGATATCCATAAGGCAAGAGAAGAGATCTCTAACCTGTATAAACATCTTGAAGAAACAGAAAAAACAGGGCTTAAATTTTTCGGAAGTCAGTTGTTTAAGGTTAGACGTGAATTAAAGAGGATTGAAGCAGAATTAAGGGAATGGAAGCAGAGAGAGCAGGAGGCCAGCTCAGCCTATGATAAATTAACCAAACAATTACAAAAGCTTGAACAAGAAAAGGAGATAGCTCAAGAAGAGCGTGAAAAACTCTTTATGAATTTGCAAGAACAACAAAGACTTGTGCGGGCCAAAAAAATATTTCAAACCCTTAATTCGCAAATTGCCCAGCTTGAGACCAGGGAAAAAGAAATAAATAAAAAACTGAGCTGCATTTTAAAAGAGCTGGAAAAAAGTTCAAAAGAGCTCGAAAAATATAGTGAAAAGGCAGATAAACTGCAAAAATTTATTTATGAATTACAAAGGGATGTTGAGGAAAAACAAAACCTCATGGACCAGGCAAAAAAATTCAATCAGGCGCGCAAGAAACTAGAGGCTGAACTTGGAAGAAAATTTGAAATATTTGAAGATTTGTACAGAGAAGCTGAAAACCTCAGCGCTTTAAAAAGGCTTTTTAGAGAAAAAGATACGTTATCGCAACTATTAGCTGAAAAAAAGGCAAGATATACTAAACAAAAAAAGGCAGCTTCCCTGGCCAGAGAACTCAAGATGATGGGGGTAGAGAATTTTGATTTAAGTTCTCTTGAGGCCTTAAAAGAAGAATTAAATGCTCAGGAACAAAAAATCCTTCTGCAAAGACAAAATTTAAAAGAACATATACAAAAAGCCAAAGAGACTTTATACAATCTGGAAAATTATCAGGCAGAGTTGCCAGATGCATTTAAAAACTCAAAGGGCAGATATTTATTTGAGCAATATGAGGATATATCATGGGAACAAGCAGCATATCTGGAAATGATACTTGGACCTTTGACATGTGCCAGGATAATTCAAAACAAAGATGAGGCCCTTCAACTTTGTCAGGGAAATCAGAGACTCTATTTTATCCTTGATGGAGAAAAGCTGGATTTAACACATGATGTTATAGAGTGTAGTGATGGTGTTTTAATAAGTGAAGGAAAGGTATTACGGTATGAACCAAGGCCAAAGGCGCCTATTTTAGGAAAAAAGGCCAGGCAAAAAAGGATAGAGTCCCTTAAACAAGAAATTTTTAAATTAAGGGAAAATGATAATAACTTAACAGGAGAAATGACTACAATTGAGGATAAAAGAAAAAAAATAGAAAAATTGTTGCCCCTGCTGGATTATTTGAAAGAAAAAAACTTAGAGACAGAGATATCAAAACTTCAAAACCGTGTGTCACATCTGGAAAATAATATTCAAATTGCTACACGTCTAAAAAAAGAACTCTTAATAATAAAACAGAGTAGCCCCATACATTCTGATTATAAGCAATTGGAAAAAGGATATAATGCTTCTTTCAGGGAACTAAATAATGTTAAAAAGCAATCTAATGAATATAAAGATAAAATAGAACAATTAAAAAATAGGATTAACACATTAAGTCATGAAAAAGAAGAAATAGAAAAAACTAAGACAGAAATTATAACAAATATAAGTGAGCTTAAAGGACAGATAAAGACATTGATGGAAGAATATCCTTTAAAGGTGCTTCAGCAAGAAATAGGTGTAAAAGAAAAAGAATTACAGGATGAACTAAGTAGAGCAAAACAAAAAGTAGAAGAGCTTGAAAAAGAAATTAGAGAAATTGATAAAAAAATAAATAAAAATGAGTATCAAATAAAAATTGCCCAGGAAAATTGTGATAGACTTGAGAAAGATAGAGAAAAATGGGTAAACACTGAAAAGTCCCTTAGAGAGGAATTAACACTTTATTTTGAAGATAATGAACCTCCCCTTTGCGATAGTGGTGTTACTCGATCGGATTTTCAAAGTAAGCTGGTGTTGTTAGAAAGAGAAATGGATGATTTTGCCAATGAGCACGGTGAAAAAATACCCCCTCAAAAGGTGTTAAAAAAATGGGTGGAGGAGTTGATATCTTTAGTTTATCCTGAATATACAAATTTTGCGATATTAGAGGAAAAATTGAGTCATCTTAGAACAGAACTCAAAAAAATAGAACATTCCATACGTCAGGTTGTTGGTAATTTTAAAAATGATGTATATGAGCAGGTAGCAAGGATAGAGAGAAAGGTGCGCAGGATAAATAAAAGAATGGAAAACTTGCGTTTTGGTCGTGTGAGGCAGGTAAAGTTGCAGGTATTAAAAAGAGAGGCCTATCATAAATTAAATAATCTGGCAGCTAGCAACTCCTTACTAAATTACATACAAAATAAACATACGAGCTTTGAGGAATTTATAAGGTCAATGGCCAGAGAACTTGGATATCTGCGAACAGACCCAACATATGAAGAAATCGTTGACTATCGTTATTATATTGATCTGGACTTTACAGTTATAGATATTCACAATAAAGAACGAAGAACAGGACTTTCTAATGGAGAGAGCCTTGGAGTAAATCTGGCCATTATTACAGCACTACTTGAAAACATGGCTCAAGATGATACAACTGAGAGATTTAAAACAGGACTGGCATTTCTTACACTGGATGAAGCAGACAGATTAGACCATACAGCAATTGAAACAGTATATAGCCTAATGGAACAAAGTGGCATTCAACTCTTAACAGCCCTACCCAATATACCCCTTTTTAACCATGGATTCTTATATCAACTTTTGCCCACACCCCAGGGAGTGGTATGGGTGAGTAGCGCTGTTAATTAATTGTATGTGGAAAATTGATCAGTTTAAGATAAATAAAACTTATAGGGAGGAGGGGATTGGAAAATAGGCTTCGCCTCTGTCTTGATATGAGAAAGCTGCTTGAACAAGGAGAATGTGGGCTTACAAAGGATTTGGAAGAGTTTGTGTCCCTTGGAGTTATTAGAAGAAAAGGCAGGCGGGTGGTTTTAGAAAACAGGGAATTTGTTGAACAATATTTTCAAAAACATTGTCAGGAGCTGTGTGCAGATTATGACAACCTTGTAAATCTTGGCTATGAACCACGTACAGAAAAGGATTTAAGGGATGGACTTTGTTTAATTTCCCACTTAAAGAAGTTTCCCAACATAAAAGATGTTAAACTTTTATCAGCATCTTTATTTGGAGAGGCAAAACGAATAGAAAAATCCTCTTTTTTAAGTCGTATTTTAAACACATATTGTTTAGAAAAGCAGGATCTTGTTCTTATGCGCTCTTTTTCCCATTTTGTAATCAAACAAAATATTGACCTTTATCAATTAACTGCATCATTAGGTGTTGTTGCCCTATGTTTAGACTATGTGCTTCCCTTTATAAAATCACAAAATAACATAAAGGTTGTTATTTCCGAAAATCTTGCTCCATTTTTGCACATGGAGCTTTCTGAAGGTATTTTACTTTATACTGGTGGATATTCCATGGTGAGTTCTGTGATTTATTTTTTAAATTACATAAGACCATCTATTATTGTACATTTTGGTGATGTAGATAGAGATGGATTAAAAATCTATGAAAAAATAGCAACTAAAGTGCCTGGATGCAGATTTTATCCAGATATACAGACTCTAGAAAAGGTCTTTTCTAAAAAAGAATATAGGATTCACAAGATAAAATATCCCTCTGAAGATTATCAAACAGAGGAGATAAGAGAACTTGCACTTTTTTTAAACAAAATAGGAGGCCCCACAATTGAACAGGAAACTATCTTGCATTTATGCCCAGAGGGCATTGAGAGGTTTTTAAATTCCCTGCTCACTTGAAAAAAATTAACAAGAAACTACTAAAGCACCTTTTCCAACTCAAATCCCACAATATTTCTCTTAAACTTACTAAATTCTATGCCAATTAAATAGATTTCCTTAAATTTTCCTATAAATTGTTCATAATATTTTTTTTCTTTTATCTG
>NZ_JBMYBT010000027.1:0-71695 GCF_053993635.1 Desulfothermus sp.
ATAAAGGGCGAGCAAACAGTTAAAATGCTACATCTTGTGTATTTAAATCTATGTTCTTATTATCGTGTACTTAGTGAGCCTGAGTTAAATAAAAAATTTGCAGATATAGTACTGCTGCCAAAAAATGAATATGTTGAATATGTGGGGCTCATAGAGCTTAAATACATTCCTAGAAAGGAAAGTAAAAATATAGAGAAATTAATAGAAAATTTTAAAAAACAGGCAGAGCTACAATTAAAAGAAAGTGAAGCAGATGAGATGATAACATATTGGACAAAAGAAAAAAATAAAAAGATTGTCAAGGTTATATTGATATATTTTGGATGGGAGCTTGTGTATATGGACGTTCAATAGGTTCAATGTTCAAAATGTATTTATGTATCAATGATTATAGTCTTAGGGAGAATAAAATGAGAAAATTACCAATAGGATACATTAAGATACTAAAAAAACGAGGAACTTATCAAGGGAAAATAGAGGCTGTATCACAACTGGTAAAAATAGATTTTTTCTGTTAAAGATGCATGTTACGTTATGGGGATATCCAGAAGCATTTATTATTCACATAAAAAAATACGTCGCCCCAAAAAGAAAAGTAAGGAATATTTAGTAAATAAAATCAAAGAGATAAAAACCAATCAACCTTTTTGGGGATATAGACGATTAATACTGGCTTAAATATAGAGAAAATATAAATGTAAACAGAAAAAAGGTTTACAATGTATAATTTACTTATAAAACGAAAATAATATAAAGCTAAAAGGACACCAAAAAGTAAACCCAAGGCCTATGGACCTAATAATATTTGAGATATTGATATGACTAAATTTATAATAAATGGGCTAGGTTGGGTATATCTTGTAGTAGTTTTAGATTGGTACACCAAAAAAATAGTTGGATACAGTATTTCTTTAACCAGCAAACCAGATGATTGGTTAGATGCTTTAAACAAGGAAGAAGTAATCTGGATAAATGAATTTACTTCGTTAACTTAAAGCATCTGAGACTATATCAAACTGGATAGAAAAAGACTATAATAAACTATATGTACATTCAGCTCTTGGATATAAAATCCCTGAGGAATTTGAACGAGAATATTATAAAGTACATTATAAGAAAGCGGCTTAAAATATTAAAGTTACTTTTTCTTCAGTATAACCTTAAAGCCAGGATCTGACTGGTCACCAGATCAGAAAAAGATTGTCAAAGCCCGAAGTGAAAAAACTATATAAAGTTAACATGATTAACTCTATTTTTCTTAAAAATTTGTCTTAATTTTTGGGGACAATTACACATATAACAGAAACAATAAAACAAATAGAAAAGGAGGGAGGAGCTATTACCATGAACAGAGAACAAATAAACTCGTTATTAAATGATTTTGGCAAAAATCTTGGTATTGAAGATCTTTCTTTTGATGATAATAACTACTGTTGTCTCTTCTTTGATGACTTTGTCATCAATTTAGAGATGACTAACGAAGGTGATATACTGTATTTTTATGCCAATGTTGGGGAAATACCATCTTCCAATAGAGAAAACTTTTACGAAATGTTGCTTCAGGCAAATTTCTTATTTTCTCAAACCAACGGTGCATCACTGGGGATATCAAAACAAGGCAATTTTGTACTTTTGAGTTATCAGATTAGCACTTCTGTGCTTAATCTTAACAAATTTACCAACATTGTAGAAAACTTCGTGAATACAGTAGAACTCTGGTCAGAAAAAATAGATAAATTTGATTTGGGAGATACACCTCCCTTACAGGATACTAGTGAAATTACTAGAGGTATTAAAGTCTAACGAAACAAATAAATAAAAAACATGGAGGAATAATATGTCCCCATTAAATATCAATGCATTCAAAATTGCCTCCACCCAGGGATATGCAATTAAAATAGATGGGGAAGGCAAATTGAAAAGTTCTGGCAATAAATTTCTGGGAAAAGTTGTTTCGTGGCTTAAGTGGAAGGCAAATATAGGAACCTTTAGAGATGATAATCAAAAGGTTATGTACGCTTTTGTAAATGCTCTTAAGGAAGAATACGGCGATTCTTTTGGTAATATGATTGAAAACAGATTAAATCCTCAAAGAGGAAAGCCGCTCACTTCCAGGAAAATAAAATCAATAATTGAGGAAGGGGAAAAACATAAAGCCTTAATCAGAGGAATGAAAGAACATCTTAAATTCATGTTTTCAGAAGCTGATATCCATGGAGAACCAAATTGTTTTGGTTCGGTTTTTGCTAAGGTACAGGATGAATTTGGAGTGAATTTTTCCCTCGATAACATGGCCACAAATCGACTTAAACGAACCATCAGACAGAAAATAAATTGGGCGAGTATGAACGATAAAAAACCTGTCTCCATTAAAGAGGCAAAAGAGATCGCTACAAAAGAGATTAGAAATTTCTTGGATACAAAGGTAAAGTTGCTGGAAAAAATCAATCAGTTAGCCAAAAACGAAAAGGAAAACAATGTATTAACTGACATCATAATAAAAAATGAAGGAGTAAAAAGCTCAGAATATCTTGATCTAGTCTGGCAATCGAAAGATAATGCAGTAACATTTATTAAATCAGTGTCTGATAACCCTACTCCACAAAATCTCCTTGCTAATTTGGGAAAACTTTTAAGAGAAACAACTTCTCTTACAGATAAATACCTCAATAAACTACATGCTCAAGGCAAGGAAGCTGGAGCAGATGAGCTGCTCTTATTCACTTCAAATATGTTTGAAATTGCAATTAAAACAGGTGGATTTGACAATGCAACCTTGAACAAAATCTATAATACTTTAACCTCACGGGAAAACATCGAAGTACTAGAATACCTTTTTGCTATTCACGACACCATTGCCTCCAGCAATGCAAATGATGGAGCCTTAGCTAGATCACTAGAAGACCTATTTAAGGCACTTCAAAACGTAGTTGGGGAAAATCTCGGATTTTCCAGAGACGATATTGAATCAGCTAGAGAATTACATCTAACTATTAACAATGTGAAACAACTACCTAAAAATATATGTAAAACTCTCCAAGACCTTGGCTTTGAAAGCGTATACGATCCTAAGGATCCGGTTTCAATTCTGAAATCACCTGTGGGCCGGGCAAAATTTATTGAATTTACTGAAAAAGACTATTCTGATGAAAATCCAAAATTCTGGCTAGCACTCCAGGAATATAAATCAGCTTCCTCTAAAGAACTAGCCAAAATTGCAAAAGAAATAGTAGATACTTTTATCAAGCCAGGTTCTGAAAAAGAAATCAATCTATCTTCTGCGACAAGAAAATCTCTTCTTGAAAATTATGAAAAATCTAAAGAAAATCCACCGGTGGATTTATTTAACCAAGCAGAAGCAGAGATTATGAAACTGATGGAGCATGACATCGTTCAAAGGTTTATAAAACAATTGTAATTAAGAAGATATTAGATCAGTAAAAAAGTCGAACAAAAACAGAAAACATAAACAAAACTAAGTTATTCTTATTTAGAACCATTAGAAGATGGAGAAGTAAGATTAAAAACAAGTAATACACAATTTTTATTTTCTTCTCTTTTATAATAAATTTCATCTACAACTTGCTTAACCAAAAAAATCCCCAGACCACCTATTTTTCTTTCCTCTGGACTAAGAGAGATGTCGGGATCTTCTACCTCCAAAGGATTGAATGGTTTTCCCTCGTCAATTATTTTTATAATTAACTTATACAACTTTTTTTTTACTTCTATAGCTATTTCAGGTTTTTTCATGTTTGAATAGTTTACTATATTAACTATAAGTTCCTCAACTGCTAGTATTATTTTCATTTTTTTATTTTCATCAACTTCCATATCTTCAATTTGGCACAAAATATATTCCTTGATGTCCAATAAAGACTCAAGGGTTGCTGGAAAAACTTTTAAAGACATGTTTATTCCCACCTGTTTTTCTATCTTTTAAATAATCTTTTTTTCTGCCTCTTCTAAGGATTCAGTTATAGGAATAAAATTTGTAAATCCTGAAATTTCAAATATTTCTTTTACATCTTTTTTAAGGGATGAAAGTACTAATTTACCACCTTGTCCCATCAATGTTTTTGTTATTATAAGAATGCTCCTTAAACCTGCGCTGGATATATAATCTACTTGGGAGAATTCTAAAATTATTTTGATTTTTCCATTTGTTATATAAGATAAAATTTGCTTTTCAAATTCTGGAGCTGTTACGGCATTTATTTTTCCCTTAACCATTATAATAATCTTTTCACCTTCTTCTCTAGTAACGTTTATATCCATTTATTTACCCCTTTTTAAAATATATAATTTTTATTAACTAATCATTGTTTTTAAGCTGTTCTACCCATTTTAACACTTCTACTACTGGTTCAATAAGATCAGAAGGTATATATTTGTCAATCTCAACATGCTCATATAGTGCATGTGCCAGAGGAATATTCTGCATAATAGGAATACCTTCTTCCTTTGCTACTTCAATCATTTTTTTGGCTATTAAATTTTCACCCTTGGCTAAAACCACTGGCAATTTACTTTTACTCTTCTCATAATATAAAGCCACAGCACGCCTTGTGGGATTGGTTATTAGTACTGTAGCTTTTCTAGTCCTTTCAATGGTACTATTCATGATCATCTCCCTATGCAACTGACGCCTTTTACTTTTTATCTGAGGATCACCCTCCATTTCTTTATATTCTCTTTTTACTTCATCTTTTGTCATCATAAGCTTTTTAATATGTTGCTTTTTTTGCCAATAATAATCAAATGCTGAAATGACGATAAACACACTTGAAGAAATATATATAAGTTTTTTAAAAATATCTTCTAAAATTAAAAAAACACTTTCTAAACCTAGATATGGAATATGCAAAAGCGCATTAATAGAATTTTTTATGAGAACATATATGAGAAATCCCAAAAAGGATACCTTTACAATGGACTTAATAAGTTCTATTAAATTGTCTTTGGAAAAAATCTTCTTTATACTTTGAGCTGGATTTAACTTCTTTAAATCAGGCTTTATTGGTTCAAATACAAAAAGAAACCCTATCTGAAAAAAACTAGCAGCAATTGCTGTAACCATAGCCAAAATGGCTATTGGAAATAATAAAAAGATCAACTTATAAATCACTCCATTAAATAAATTTTTTAAACCTTCATTAAACTCAACTCTATAATACTGAGAAGGCAATAAAATTAATTCCTTAAATGTGTGCAAAATAATAGATCCACCACAAATTATATATCCAAAAAGTCCTACAATAACCGCAGTGGAAGTTACTTCTCTACTTTTGGCTACCTGTCCCTTTTTCCTGGCATCTCTCAGTCTTTTAGGTGTAGGTTGTTCTGTTTTTTCACTCATTTATTAATACTGTTTTTAAAAATTTAAGGACGTTGTCAAAGTTTAAAAGCTCAGGTCTTAAATATCTCCATAGCATCCCCATATACAATATCAACAAGAAACAGGCAATACCACTTTTTATTGGCATGGACAAAAAAAACACATTTAATTGAGGAGCAAATCTGTTGATTAGTCCCAATCCAAAATCTGTAAAAAAAATAACAATTAAAATTGGAGCAGAAAAAAGTACTATCATTTTCATCAACATGTCAACTTCCTTCAAAAAAAAGGTACTCCATTGCGCTCCAATTCTAGGAAACACAGAAAAAACTGGCCACCATTTATATGATAAAAATATACCCTTTAATAAATACAAAAAACCTCCAGAAGTAAAAAACAATACTGTAATAAACTGAATGAATAAACTTCCAAATACTGAAGTTTGTTCTCCAGAAAGAGGATCAAATACCGTAGCCATTGAAGAACCACGTTGATTATCTATTACAAAACCAATACCCTCAATTGCCCAAAAAATAATCCCAACAAAAAAACCAATAATTACCCCAACTAACACTTCTTTAAAGATTATAGTTAAAGTAAAAACATAAGATCCTGTGGTATAAGTTGTAAACGAAGATTTTACAGTAGGATATAAAAATAAGGCGAGACAAAATACTATGCTGTTTCTAACAAAGCCCTGTAATATTTTACCAAAAAAGGGTAGGATTGTAAAAATCGTTATAAGCCTTGGAGTGGTAAATGCTATTATTAGAACAAAATGTTTTAATTGCTCTATTATTGAGTCTAACATTTATCCCATTTACTTCAATAGGTATGGAAATTTATCAAAAATATTTTGAGCATATATAAAAATTTCTTGTCCAACCCATTTTGCTGTAACTATTAAAGTAATTACAACTCCTATAAGTTTTACCCCAAATGATATAGTCTGATCTTGAATCTGAGTTAAAGCCTGTATAAGGCTAACTAAAAAGCCTAAAATAGATGCTACAATAATAGCAGGGAGAGAAAGAATTAAAATAAGTGTAACACCTTTTATAGTTAAATGTATTATCTCTATCTCATTCATAATATAACAATACTATATATTAGTCTTGATGCAATTAATATAATTTTATCTATAAGTTAAAACAAGTCCATGAATGAGCCTTGTCCATCCATCTATAAGTACAAATAATAAAAGTTTAAAAGGAAGAGAAATTGTCATAGGAGAAACCATCATCATTCCCATTGCTAATAATATGTTAGAAATCACTATGTCTATTACAATAAAAGGTAAATATATCAAAAAACCAATTTGAAAAGCTGAAGTTAATTCACTCACAATAAAAGATGGAAGTAAAATCAGAATATCATCATCTTTAATTTTTGAATATGCTTCTTTAGGCCATAAGACTTTTGCTGATTTTTTAAAAAAAAGTCTTTCTCTTTTTTTTGAGTGTTTTAACAAAAATTTTTTTATAGGAATTTTTGCATTATTCATCGCTAATTGAAATGATTTTATGTTTTTTAAAGAAATATCACTTGCTTTAACTGCATAATATGAATCCAAAACTACAGGATACATGATATACATTGTTAAAATTATAGCCAATCCATTTATTACTATATTTGGAGGAATCTGTTGTATTCCTAAAGCATTTCTAATTAATGACAAAACTACTACTAACTTTACAAAAGAAGTAATCATAATGGCTACAAAAGGAGCCAGACTTAATCCCACCAAAACAACTATTATTACAAATGGATCAGGGAAATTTATACCATGCATTTTCTTCTATCTTCAATCTTTTGAATTTTCTTTAGACTCATTTAAAAAAGAAGTAGAATTAAATTCCTTCAATCTAACACCAACTCTGCCATCTATTTCAACCAACTCTCCAGTTCCTAACATTTTGCCATTTGCCAGAATTTCAATATAAGAACCCATTGACTTATCTAAATTAAATACATACCCAGGCTGAATATTTTTTAATTCTCCAAAACTTATCTCTATCTTTCCCACTGAAAAAGTAAGGGTTATTGGTATTTCATTAATGTCTATTTTTTTGTTTTCAACAGCATCATCAGACATTTGCACCTCCTTTACAATATCACTAACTATTATCTTTTGGTTATCTAATTCACATTCAAAAAGAAAAGGTCCTGTCTTAATAAATACCTTATTATCTCTAGGATAAAATTTTTCTAACAAGACAATATCATCTTGTTCCAGAGATGCAAGATCACCTATATTTATATTAGTCTTTCCCACCAAAACTATCATATAACATGGATATGTTAACAGTATATCTTCTCTCTCAACTTTCATTTTAGAAGTCAATTCAGACAACAATTGAGATATAACTATTTCCGATCCACCAATTACTCCACACACATTTAATCCAGAAAGAAATTCCAACACAAAATTTATATGGCATTTTTTTAATAAGTCAGAAATATCTTCCATAAACTCTATTGTATAAAGCTCAACTAAAAAATCTAACTGGATATTTTTTTTCAACTCTTCCCACAATGCTTTAAACAATCCCAATTTTATCTCTGTGTCTAAGACAGATATATCAATTCCATAATACTGATTTATAATACTTAGTATGTTTCCATCGATCACAATAAAAATTTCACCAAATTTTGTCTTTGAAGATAAAAACCAATAGGGAGGCTTTAATGACGCTTTATAATTAAAGTGAACGACTACTTTTTCTTCTAACAAAGAAATGTCTGTTCTAAATTTCTTTGAATAGACTAAATTGTAGATGTCTCTCGCCAAGGATGAAATAGAATCAATTAGTAACGGCCGTATCATTCTTCTCTTTTCTCCATTTCTTCATAGACATGTCTCTGTCCTCTACTTCTACCATCTGAGTTGGAAGAAAAGGAGTCATTTTTTATAAAATTAATAGTTACACTAATATTTGTAGGTTTAAAATTTTCTTTTAAATGACCCTCTAAGAGTTCTTTATTAGATATAAGTAACTCTTCAGATTTTTGAGAAAATGTTATAAATTCAACTGTTAGCTTATCGTTATCTCGTAATATTTTTACTTCTGTTTCTGGAAGTATATTATCTTTTAAAGAGATTCTCGCTTCTGCTGAGCCCTCAACATTATTTGTTGATACCAGTATTCTATTTGCCACAGAGGAAATAAATGAAGCTATTTCTTTTGAGGTTAAATTTGATATTGATTTACTGTCTCCAATTTCAGATGAGGTATTTATGTAGTTGTTTTGGGAAGAAGTCATTCCTTTTAAAATTTCATCTCCTAAAGAAATAAAAGAAGTGTTATTTTTATCTTCTGTTTCTTTTGACGAATTTTGCAAAGATGTTTTAAGTATTCCTTCAACTTTTTTAAATGTCTCTTGTTTTTTAGAAGTATCAATATCTATTTCTTTTTCTTTTTGAATTGACTTTTTTGTTTCTGTAGCATTTTTGGAATTAATATTTTTTTTATTAAAAAGTTCATTGAACTTATCTACAAACTTCTCTATATCACCATCTTTATCTAAAGAAAGTATCTTTTCTAAGTCTTTAGCTATATTTTGGGAATCAATTAATAGAGACTTTTTTTTAATAAACATTCTCTTCCTCTAACTCTATTTTTTTTGTTTTAAACTCTTCCATTTCCAAATCTTGTATTCTTTCCAACTCTTTTAATTTTTCTTTTAACCATATTTGTTTATGTTCTTTTATTTTCTCACAATTCTTAATAGCATCTTTCAAGGTATTTCTAGCCTCTTCTAGCTCTTTTATTCTTTGTTTTTCCTCTTTTTTTGCATTTTCAATAGCTTTAATATAAGCATATTCTCTTTCTCTAAGAATTGATATCGTTCTTCTCAAATCATCTAAATCTGCTTGAGATACCAACTGATTTTTTATTTGTTCATATAAATTATCTTCTGTATCTCTTCTCCACTTAATATAATTTGCCAATTCTTCTTTCTTTTTTTTTATAAGATCTCTTGCTTCTTGTAATTTTTTTTCTTTTATTTTCACATCCGCCCTGGCAGCATCAACACGCCTTTCTCTGAGAAGTAACAGATCCTCTAAAACATATTTCATGGACCCACTACTTCTTTCAATTTATTAATGGTTTCTTCAAAAGGAGATATTTCTTCAAGTCCCTGTTTTAAAAAACTATTCATGGCATCAATTTTGGATAACGCCTCATCTGCCTCTTTATCAGATCCTTTGGAATATTCTCCAAGTTTTACAAGAAGTTCTACTTCTTTGTATTTAGCTAACAAAGACCTGAATTTAGAAGCAGCCTTTTTATGTTCTGCATCCACAATCGCTCCCATTACCCTGCTTACACTTTGAAGCACATCTATAGCTGGATAGTGATTAGCAGCAGCAAGTTCTCTAGATAAAATTATATGGCCATCCAAAATAGATCTGGTTTCATCTGCAACAGGTTCCGTCATATCATCGCCTTCCACTAGTACTGTATAAAGAGCTGTTATGGAGCCTTTATCAGACATACCAGCTCTCTCCATCAAAAGAGGTAAGGTAGAAAACACTGAAGGGGGGAATCCTCTTCTGGTAGGGGGTTCTCCTGCTGCTAGTCCTATCTCTCTTTGTGCCCTTGCAAATCTAGTTACAGAATCCATAAGAAGTAATACCTTTTTTCCTTTATCTCTAAAATATTCAGCAATAGCTGTGGCCACATAAGCGGCTTTGAGTCTTTCCATGGATGTCCTATCAGAAGTAGATACCACCACAACCGATTTTTTCATGCCCTCTGGGCCTAAATCCTTTTCAATAAATTCACGTACTTCTCTCCCTCTTTCACCAATTAGAGCTAGTACGGTAATATCTACTTCTGCTCCCTTTACCAGACAAGAAAGCAATGTACTTTTTCCAACTCCAGCAGCAGCAAATATCCCCATTCGTTGCCCTTCTCCACAGGTCAAAAGTCCATCTATTACCCTGAGTCCCAGAGGCAAAGGTTTGGATATAATTTTTCTTTTAAGAGGATCTGGAGGATCTGCATATACAGGATAATAACTCTCCGGCTCAAAGGGGCCTTTTTCTGCTTCATCCATTGGTTGTCCTAGTCCATTTAATACTCTTCCTCTAAGCGATTCTCCAACTCCTACCATGTGGATTTTTCCTGTTGGATAAACCTCAGTGGAAGAGGACACTCCCATGAGTGAGCCAAGGGGTGTAAGCAGAGCAGCATCTTTTGAAAAGCCAACCACTTCTGCATGAAGTTCCCATTTTTCCCAGGGGTTTTTTAGAATACATATTTCTCCAATCTTCACTGTGGGAACTACAGCTTTAATTATAGTACCTACTACTTGAATCACTCTACCTCGAATTCTAAGAGGATTAACAGTTTCAACAGCCTCTTCCATGAGGGAGGTAATATATTCTAAACTAGTTATCATAATTTAATTAAAAATTATAGTTAAAAATTCTTTTTAAGTGCGCTCTCTATTGCCTTTAATTGTACATCTATATTTGCGTCTATAATACCTATTTCGCTCTCTAAAATACACCCAGCCCCTTTTACTCTCTGGTCAGGAACCACATCTATAAAGGATATAACCGGAAATTGAGCTATAATTTCATTAATTTTTTTCTTTACAACCTCAACTTTATCCAATGCTACCCTCACTGTAACCTTTTTTTCCCCCCTAGCCGCTGCAAGTGCATTTTTTACCACCCTTATCACAAGCTCTTCCTCATTAATCTCTCCCAAAATCTTCTCCACTGCCTGCATTACTATATTTACCATTTTCTCTTCCACAGAAGAAAAGAAATTAATTGACCTGGTCATCATTTCCATCATTTGCTCAGCCATTTGCATTTTTCCCTCTTCAAGCCCCTCTCTGTACCCTCTTTCCTTTTCCTGCTCATAAAGTTTCTTTGCTTCTTCTACTATTCTTTCTGCCTCTTGCTTAGCAACTTCTATTATTTCTTTTCCTTCTAAATATAAAAGGTATTCCTTATTTTTTATTATTTGTTTATTTACAACAAGGGAATTGTTTTTTAACCTGCATATATTAAGCATCCATTTAAAACCTCATGGGTTAGAATTCTTTTTACAAATTTAGTGGCCCTTTCTTTAAATTCACTTTCCTTTGGTTTAAAAGAATGGCCTATTTTTAACCACAATCTCTTTGTTAGCCCAATGTCTTCCTGCCAAAAGGCCATATTTAAAATTTCCAATCCAATTAATAGAATATTGAATTCAGTTTCTTTTCCAACAATATTAACCAGATAAGTTCTTAAAGGGTCATCTTCTTTAATAAAAAAAGAGGCTCTTTTTATGGCAAAAAAATAAGTAGTTTTTCCCAGTGACTCAAGTATATTCTTAACTCGCTCCCTTTTTATTTCCTTTCTAATTTCTAAATGGAAAACAGCAGCCCCCATTAATCTTATTAATTGAAATATTACACTTTGTTCCAATAAAGCGATTTTTGTAAGCACGTTTTCAATATCCCAATATTCTTTACCTTCTAAATCCATTTTTTTTAGTAACATTTTGGAAAAGACTTTTTTAGTGTATTTATTTTTATATAATATTTCTATTGGACAATTTGGAAAAAATTCTTCCACTATTTCCTTTTTAGCATAATCCAGGATGTTATAGTTAAATCTATATAACTGAAGAAACTGTTCTCTATTATTCAGAAGATTCTTTTGTACTGAATTCATCTTTTTTCCTTAGCTTATCTTGGAAAATGACAAATAAAAGTGCTCCTAAAAGACCCAATATTATTACAATAAAAATAGATAAAATAAAATAAAATCGTTGTTTAGAATCAAGTGTCATTTTTACGCCAAAAAGATTTACTAACTTAATTTTATAAAAATTTGGTGAATAATTACTGATAAAAGGAACAACAGTTATCTTATCATATGTTAATCCTTCTATACTGTTTAATATAAGTCTTTTAATTTTAGGTATAAGAATACCTATATCTGTTCCTTTTTTGCACTTAATAAAAACAGAAGCAGAAGACGGTTTTACTTTTTCGTGAAAAGGATCATTCTCTGGGAGTACAATATGAACTTTAGCTACAACTACTTCATCTATTAGAGATATAGTTTGAGAAAGTTCTTGGGATAAGGCATAGATATATCTAACTCGCTCCTCTAGGGGAGAGGAAACCAATCCTTTTTTTTGAAACATCTCTCCAATGGTAACAAATTTTTCTTTGGGAAGCCCTTCTGCTTTCAATAACTCTAAGGCCATTGAAATTGAAGAGTCATCAACTCTCAGTGTCCATTTATTTTCTTTTTCAGGGAGCTTGTCACATGAAATCCCATGAGCGAGTAACACGCCCATCATTTCATTGACTTCCTTTTCGCTTAAACCAGAATATAATTCTACTTTACATGCAGACAAAAAAAGACAAAACAGACAACATATTAAAAAATATATTTTTTTCTTCACCATTCCCAACCACATTACTGATTTCTAAACATTGTTTGAACAGCTTGAGAGCTCTTATCGGCCCCCTTTGACACCAGCTCCTGTTCTTGAGATAGTTGCATTAATTCAAACTGAAGTCTTAAGGCTTCTTGAACACTCATTGGCTGGTCATCACTATTTTCTACCAATTGATTCACCTTTTCTATTTGTTGCTCATGACTTTGTTTCAATTTTTCAATGCCTTTTAGAATTTGATCACCAAGTCCTTCCTGTTCTATATTTTGAGTTTCCTGGATGTTACCAGAAACAGACCCCTCCTCTTTTGTATTTACCTTATTTTCATTCATTGCCTGTTCAAATTGAGATACAACATCTTCATCAACATGATCAATTTTTGCATTTAATTCTGATGTTTCCCTTTGAAACTGCTCCGCTATCTTTTGACCTATCTGTTGAACTCCTTCACTCATTTTTTATCCCCTTTTTAAGAAATTTCCTTTAATAAGGCATGGGCCATATTAAGAGCTTCCTTCTCTTCTGTATTAGAGATAACATCGTCTAAAACTTTCCTTGCTTTAGAATTTTCACCCATGAGTTTATAGGTAAGACCCTTAAAACTTTTGATTAAATAATTTTCTGAATTTAAATTTTCAGCGTCTTCTAATAATTTAAGGGCAATATCATATTGTCCTGCATTTAACTCACATACAGCAAGTCCAATCAATGGATATTCACTACCTTCTCTAGCACTCTTTACGGCCTCAAAAATCGCTCTTGACTCCTTAAATAACCCTTGGCCTACTGCAAGATAACCTATTTCCATTAAAAGCTTCACTATTTCTGTTGGCACCTCTATCATACATTTTACCTCTCTTCTCTACACCTTACCATTTAAATAAACTAATTTTAAATCATGCCTTATCTAATATTTTGAACTGTACTCTTTATTCCTTCACCAATAGTTTTCAAAGTGTTACTTTGCACTTGAGTGGCTATAGACCATTTTTGCATTAGTTGTTGAAGTTTAAGCACATCAGTTGTATTAGAAGAATCCATTGTTTCCAGATGCTGTGCAATCTCATCTTCAATGGATGTTGTTGCTTCGCCTAATTTATTGTAGATGTTATCAAGATTTAAAGTCATAAAACACCTCCCGCATATATTTTTAAAACTTGTTTATAATTTCTATTGCATATTCTATACCTTTTTTTATTGTTTCTGCTTTCAAAAATTCATCTGGAGATAAGCCCTTATCCATCTCACCTTTTAATTGAAAAAGAAACCCCTCTAATTTAGACGCTATTTCTTTTTTTATAGTACCATTTTGATCCATCCTCAATTTATCCTCCAGCTCCACCATTGATATTTGTTCTTGGCTTTCCATTTAATTTCCTCCCATAGATATAAATAAATTCATAGCTCCCTTTTCCAATTCTATCCTATTAAAATCTATTTTTTTTAAAACAAAACCAGAGGGCAACGTAGAGCCTTCAAAATATTTTTTCCCATCAGCCCACACCAAATATTTTACTGTGCCAATATAAACCCCTTTTACATCAAACTTAATTCTATCTTCCAAATAATTTACTTTTGAAACAAGCTTTAATCTATTTGCATATTTTTTTTTCAAAAAGTCCATGACTTTTTTAAATTTAAAATTATTTTCTTTCGATATCAAGGCTATTATTTCAATCCCTAGAGGATTAAATTGCAAATTTATTTTGCCTTTTATTCTATGTGTCAAAAAAGTTTGCAATATTTTGGGTTTTAATTCATCGCCAATTAAGACATTATTTTTTATTTTTAATATATTATCCATATCTTGGTTTATGGCTTTAATTATTTTATTAACAATTAGCTGTGATGGAGCAAAACCATCTAATAATAGTATGCCATCTTCTTTAACATCAAAAGTTATACCCTTTGCATGATAACTTTCAAGAATATTTCTAATTGCCATAAAGATTTCGTCTTTCGACATGATATTTACAATAATATCGGGAAATTTAGATTTTATTTGAGAGGTAAGCTCCATCTTTTTATTTATATCATTGACAACACCTATTATCTTTGTTCCATATAAGCCTTTTTCGATTCTTAAATTGGCAACTTTATATTTTTTTAGAAATTCCTCCAAAGTTTCTTTTTTGCCATTCTTTTTCACATATTCTGGAGTTGAAGACAAAAAATAAGGCATTCCCAAAAAAAATAAAAATATTATAATTCCCAATGCAAAAATTGTTTTTTTTAAATTTGAATAAGATGCTTCCTCTGTCTTTTTCTCTGTATATTCACTATATTGACTTTCTAGTTTTTTTTGATTATCATCTACATTTTCTTTTTTGCCCTGTTCTTGTTCTAATTTTTGTTCTCCTTTCTCCAATAAATTTTCATGGAATTGCAGGCTTTCAAATGGATCTGGCCAATTTTCTTCGTCTATTTTCCCAATGCAACATATACATTTCCCAACTTTAAAAGGCTCTAATAAATTTAAAGATTGTGCATTGTTTTCAATCTTTTCCCCTTGTACATAAATTTCTCCGTCTTTTGGAACTATCTCTATACAATCTTCTTTTATCCCCAATTTAAAATGAAAAGGAGCTACATCTTCTTCATTTAATACTATATCACAATCCATATCTGAACCAACAATGTACTCCCCTGAAGGTAAAGCTACCTCAGCTCCTACATGAAGTCCTGAAAGAATTTTGAATTTTAATACCTTATTAGTGGCCTGCATATTTTTTTTCATTTAAATACTTTTTTATTTTATCAAATTCCTCACCTACTACTCCTATCTCCTTAGAGGATTTAACTATTTTACAATTTATTAAAAAAATTCTTTCTCGATTTGTAGTATTTTCCACTGAATACCTAAACAAATACCCCAATAAAGGAATACTTCCTAAAACAGGTACTTTCTTTTTATTTTTTGTTTTAAAATCATAAATATATCCTCCAAGCATTAAAAATTGATCCTGGCTCACAACTGCCTGTGTATGGATAGTACTTTTGGGCACCACTGGCAAAGAATCCACTGTCTCAGTATCGGAGATAGTCCCGTCTTCTATATCTACAATTAGTTTAATCCTTTCTCCTTTGTCTGTTTTTACGATGTGAGGGGTAACTTTAAGCACCAACCCCGCAGTGACATCATATAAATCTACCTCCTCCTGCCCAGCTACTTTGGTGTAAAAAGTCTGGGTCTGTTCAATCACAGCTTGCACGTTATTAATGGTAAGTAAAGAAGGTCTGGAAATTATCCTTGCATTTCCCTTTTGTTCCAATGCCCTTAATCTACTGAGTATGTATTGTCCAGTCCCTAAACTAATAGTTGTTGCCAAATTAAACCCATCTCCAGTTGTAAGCCCTTCTGTTCCAGGAGTAAATCCTTCATTGCTATTAAATCCCCCTTCTATTGTGTATTTTCCATCTCTAATAGTTCCTTTACCCGACCAATTCAAGCCCAATTCTTTCAAACTGTCAGTAGACACATCTACAATTATTGCCTTTATCTGAACCAAACCAGAAGGTACATCTAAAAGAGAAATAAGTTCCTTATATAAAGGCATTCTTTGTTCCACGTCTCTTATTATCACTGCATTTAATCTAGTATCAGCAACAACTCTTGAAGATATAGACAAAGCCTTTTCTTGAGAAGAATTATCAGAACTCTCTTTATCTTCTACCGAGTTAGAACGATTAGAAAATTCACCTTTACTTTTCTTATACTTTGCTGCCAGTCCTTCCCCTTTAAGTCCTTTTAATTTTTGAGATAGTTTTTTTATTTTTATAGAAGAATTTTCTATTCCTTTACCTGACAATATTTCTTTTAACAGAGTTGCCACTCCTGGGACTGTTACTTCTTCATCTCCCACACTAAATGTATGGTCAGAAGCCCATGCATACTTTAAAGGAAATATTTTAATAACTTCCTTGGAAATAGAGGAGGGCGGAGTATCAATAAGTTGAGCAGTTTGCATCACTAATTCTACATATTTAGGCGGTCCTGATACAAAAACAATTCCATCTTTATCTCCTTCTCTTAATGGAAATCTATTATCATAGATCTTCAATGACTTAAGAGTATTTTTTAATCTATCAATACTTTTAAATCTGAGTCTAATAAGACAGCTTTCTATCTCCTCACTGGAATATACATACAACACAGATCCATCAAAATACCACATAAGTCCAAAACTTTTTGCAATATCCTCAAAAAAATTTTTGGGATATATACCCTTAAAAACTCCATTAACCTGACCTTTTACCTTTTCGCTTATAACCACTGGTATTCCATATAAAGAACAAAAATCCCTGAGCACTTGCTTAATATTTTCTTCCTTATATGTAAAAAAATATTTCTGCTTTTTAAAAAAAGGTATTTTTGTAGCCCTTGCATTTAAATAACATAAAAATACCAAAAAGATAATTCCAATCAAAAAAATTTTTTTTCTAATCATTTTTTATTAAACTTCGCTTACATCAAAGGTTATAGTTTTTTCTGACTCAAAAATTACCTCATGTGTCCACAAAACATACTTGAAATTATGTGAATTTTCAATTGATGAAATTTTATTTTTAAAAATAATTTCTATCTCAGCTGGATAAAAACTTCTTAAATCTTCCAGTAAAGACTTTGCCTCATCTTGCTTTTGGGATAGTTCTTTCTCATTTATGTTAAAACAAACATCTTCTTTTAATTTCCATCTTAAATTAATTTCTTGAATATCCTTCTCCATTTGTTTTAAGATTTTCCTGGTCTCATCTTTTAATTTAATTAGACCCTTACTTTCTAAATCTAAAACCTTTTGAACTGAACCATAGTTTTTCGTAAAATTTGTAGCAGGAGTAAGTCTTCCATGATATCTTATTTCCTCCATTGTCACCTGATAAGAAAATTCTTTTGCCTCTTCAATTCCTGAGCTTACATCTCCTACATTTACTCCCACACCTCCACCTAATGTAACAGAAACAGTATGTTGTACAGTTTTTGTCTGCATCCTTGCATTTTCTTCAAATAATTGGGTTTGTATAGCTTCTAATTCAACAGAAATATTGGCATCGATTCCAGTATTTGATATTTCTTTATCCACTCCAATATTGGCACCAATTCCTCCTTCTAACGAAACTTCTTTAATAAAAAATAATTCTGTCGCTTCACGAATAGGTGCTGGTTTTTCAGAAGGATTTATAAGGTGCATAAGGAAATTTTTTGCACTATCGCTGCTATTAAAAATCACTTTAACTCCTTTGGCCCTACCTCCTTTAATTCCTGCACTTACAGATAAAGCATCAACAATCGCACCAACTTCTACTGTTCCTCCAACACTTTTTCCTCCTTTTAAAAGGAATATGAAATTTTCACCTTCTTTTATAACAGAAACAGAATTTTCTTTTGCAATGTTAAATTGAAGTCCAACATCAACTGATGATACCGAAGTGGAATCTAAATTTACCTCCATGTTTTTGCCAAAGGAAAGGATTAATTTCTGTCCATCTTCCAATGTAGAAAAAAGGTTAGATACTTTATCTTCAAATAAAACATTTTTAGGGGCCTCCCTTACTATAACTTCTTCTGCTTGAGCTCTTTCTTTTTTCAACTGAATTGTCTGAAGCAACTTATCTATTTTGTTTCCCTGTTTATATTCTTCAATAATTGTCTTAAAAGACTGGTCCATCCCGATAAAACGCAAATCATCATTACTTTCTTCCTCAATAAGAAAACCAAATTTTAAACCCCATTGTTTAATTTTTTGCAGATTTGGGATATAAGAGGCAATATCTTGTACTCCAGATTCAAAAATATCCTTTAATATACATGCATCAACAAAAATCTTGATGTCAGATGTTAAAAAACTTTTAGTGTCTGTCTCCTCCAAATATTTTCTTGCATTTTCCAGTTTATAAAGTTGTAAAATAGCCTCTGCTTTTTCTTTGAGATTATAAGATTCTAAATAGGGTACTATTTCATTTTTTATTAAATTTATTCCATCTACATCTGTTCTTTTCTGTAATAATATCTCAACTTTTTTTATTCTTTCCCTAAGTTCTTTTCTGGTTGAGGAGGAAAGTCGAGGTTGTTTTAACTTTCTAAGACTATATTTGGCAATTTCTTTTAACTCTTTAATTAGTTCATGGACATTTTTATTTTGTTCCAAATTTTTAAAAAATTGTACAACTGCACGACTACAATTAAACCTGTCTTCTCTATTTTCATCTATGGGGGGGGTTAAATCCTTTACAATTTCTCGTAACTCTGACTCCTTAGGAGATAAAATAGTTATGTTTGTTCTTTGTTGAAGGAACTCTCTTGCTTTTTCTATATATGCTGAGAAATATCTCTCTCTAATCATATTTTGATATTCAGTAAAAATAAAAGCATTTGTACTATCTAACTCCAGGTAATTTTTAATAATCTTGTCCAGAACTTCCCCAGCCTTAAATGCTGTATTGTTTCCCAAAAGACCTTTGTATAAAGCCAAAATTGCTTCTTTGTCTTCTTGTAATTCAGCAGCAAATTGGGAAATAGAAGAGATAGTTTTCCTTGCATCTTCAAAACTTCTAAATTGTTGCTCTATAAGTCTTTCTATTTCTTCAACATCGCCTTTTAACCCAATTTTTGAAAACAGTTTAGAGAGAGTCTCCTTGTCCAGTCCCTCTTTTTCCTTATTTTCTAATTTATCTACTTTATATTGGAGCAAACATGCCTTTGCTAACATTAAGTCTATATTTTTATAATTAAAGCCATCGCCATTTATAAGAGTATCTACAAGAGTGTTATCAAAAGAGATTTGATAAAATGAACCTGTAAATTTTTGTTCTTTTCTGAATTTACGAAAGAGCCGTGCTAATATATTTTTATAGGATTTTTCTTCTTTTCGTAAAAGTTTTGCAAATTCTCTTTTTGCTATTGCAAGTTCATGTTTTAAAACAATTAAATCCTTTGGGAGGGTTTTATTCAATTCCAGTTTTATCTCAAGTGCCAAATCATCTAAATGTTCTCCATAAAGCAAAAAATCTACAAATTCTGGCTTACCTTTAGCAATTTCAGGTAAAAGTGAATCTGCCACCTCTTTTTGAATTTGAAATATCTCTTCTTCTGTTCTTATACTATTGTACTTTCCCTCTTCTTCAAAGAAATACCTATGTCCTGTTTCAACAATATCATTTAATCTCTTTAAAAAAGACTTATTTTGCAAGTAACCTTTTTTCAGGAATATCTTAAGAGCATCTTTAGCTTCAGAAGAAAGTTGATCATTTATAAACAATTTCTCTAAAACTGAATCCTTCAGATTATTTCCTAAAATCTTAGTCATTTCTTTATTTGTTAAAAATTCTATTCTTTCCTCTAAAATTTCCTTTGTTTCTTTTAGTTGATCCTTTAATCTGGAAGCAAAAATTTTATTTTCACCTGTAAAAAGAGAATTATTTAATATATTGTATTCTACAATCTCTAATGAGGATTTTAAGTTATAAACAGACTCATAAGTTTGGTCTTGGATTTCTTCCTTAATCTTTAAAATTTGCCTTCTAAATTCTTTATAATTTTCTGCAGCCTCTAACCTTCTTTCTACTTGATTAACCTTTTGATTTAAAGTTTTTGCATAAGCTCCTTTTTCTCTTTGAAGTTCTTCATCATCTACAATATTTTTTTTAAGTTTTCCAAGTTCACTGTTTATCGTGTCAATATCTACATTTTCCTGAGTGAGCTGAGTATAGATAGTTTCTAACCCAGTTATTTTATTCCTGTAATGTCTCACAATTGTTTCAACTTCCTCAGCATAGGTCATTGCCGCCTGGGCATCTGGAGTAATTTTGCCTGTTTCATCCCAATTTAAAACAGAATCATCTGCTATTTGCTTTTTCAAAATTTCTATCTCTTTTAAGAAACTATCCAATTTATCCAAAGTTTTTGGTGAAGCAATTAACATATCTTGAATATCGCTAAATCTCTTTGCATATTCAGATACATGCTTTGCCGCTAACGCATATTTTTTATCTTGTTCAGAATATCCCATAGAGGATATACGTTGAAGTAAAGAATTGTCTATTTCTGTAAAATCAATTGGCGATGGATTGTATTCATTTATTTCATATTGAGAGGTGGCTGCAACCTTAGGAGGTTTTTGAGATATAGTTTGAGATATTGAAGATTTTGTATCTTTAACTTCATTAATATTTGAATTAGATGAAATAGTGGTGCTTTTTATCGTATCAGGGGACCAGCACATATATCTTTCCCTTTTTATTTACATTTTTATTTTATCTTATCTTAAACTTTTAAATTGAAATCAGCCAATTCTTCTGTATTGTTTTCAGAAGAGAAATCTTTTTCTAAAAGTCTCTTTTTCCAGATATATGCCATTAAAATAAAATTACCAAGTACATTCTCAAAGCCTATAACATCTACAGTAGGAGCTAAAAAAGAATACCACAGCATTAAATAATTGTTACCCTCATCTATACCAAAACTTGCACATCCAGTCTCTTTTCCTAAAAAACCTGATTTTAAAACCATTTCAAATAGTTTTTCTTTATCGTCATACCGAGATAAATCCAGAAGAGGAGAATAAAGATATATTCTGTTCCCCTCCTCTGGCACTTCAATTATTATTTCTACATCATCTTTCCAATTTAAAACACAAAGCCCTGAATCTTCTAAAAATAAATGTGTGTTTAATTTTTTTCCAATATCCTGCAACCAACTATTTACTATTTCTCTTGTATTCATAATTTACACCATGTGACTAGCAATTGTTCTTTCTGTATCTATCTGGGACTGTTGAATCATGCGAAGGGCATCCTGAGCTGTTTTTATAAGATCCCTCATGTTTTGCATCCATTCTGTCTCATCCTGTGCCCTTTGCTCGTGCAACTTTGCCTTCCCCTCATGCTCTGTTGCGTCTGCTTGTTGCATCATACTTCCAGCCTGTCCTGAACTCATCAGAACCTGTCCTATTACCTGTCCCATGAGCCTTTTTATATCTGCATCCCTTGATAAATCCTCTGCCATTGCAGAAAGTTCTTGAGATTTTTCCTTCATTTTAGCTAGCTTTGCATCATCTGTTTTAGCAATGGTATCTATGTCCTTATCTGATAAAGACTCCAGCAGTTTTCCCATATCCTCTTTAGCACGGGCAAGGTCTTGTTTTGCATTTTGAAGTTCATTGTTATAATTGTTTAGCTCTTCCTCAAGTCCTTTTTTATGTTCTGATAATTTTTTATTTTCAGCTTCCAAAGAACTCTTTTTGGATTCTAAGTTGGTCTTTTGTTTTTGCAAGTCATTTAATTTTCTCAATTCTGCATCTGATAAACTGTCTTTTCTAGACTGAAGAGAATCTATTTCTTTATTAATATTTTCCAATTTTGAATCCACATTTTTCATTTTTGTTTTATTTGCCTCTATATTTGCCTCTATATTATTTATGGAATTTTTAGTTTGTGTTATTTTTGTATTTAAGCTATCTATTTTGTTTTGTGAATTTATGATATTGTTTTTACAATTTTTAAAACTTTGAACAGTATTTATATCGTGTGAGAGCTTGATATTCTGTTTAGTTGCTTTAAAGGCTTTGGCAGATTTTCCACTGCCTATACCTGAAAAGGCAACAGTCATGGCAGCAGAGGCAATACCCATTGAAAGAACTGTCCAAGCAGCTTCTCTTAGTTTATCTGCTTGAGCAGATATTTCTTTTTGTTGGAGTTGATATTCTGCATGTCTTGATTCTCTTGCGGCTTTTTTCTGAGATTGAAATAATTTTTGCATTAACACGAGAAGTTGTTCTATATCTCCTAGTAGGGAATCTTTGTCCAGATTTAAATGGGATCCTCCCTCTGTTCCTGAATCTGTAGAAGTCTCTTTATTATTACCACTATTAGATGAGCTCCCTAATAAAGGATTATCAACATTTTGATCCCCTGTATTTGTTGCAATGTTATTTATTACTGAGGTTAATTCATATAGGTTTTTAAGAGTATCATCTGTGGCAATATTTTCAAGATTGTTTATCATATTATTTGCATCTTCAGATGAAAACTCGCCAGGGGGAGGAAGTTGTGGGGGACCAAATATTTCTCCATCCTTTATATTCTCAATGGACAATACTCCTCCACCCTCAATTATGCCACTTCCAGAGACATCCTTTGTTTGTTCTATAGATTCAATATATGATTTTTGAATTGGTGGTGTCCCTCCAACTCCTTGTATAGTCATATGTTACCTCCTTAATTTTAAATGCTTTGTCTGGAAACCACTTCATTTGTTTCTACTTGAGATTTCAGAATACTCAACACAATAGACACATTTGCCTGCATTTGATCAATAATTTCCTGTATCCTATCCTTTTCATCATCCATTTTTTGCTGAAGGGCAGCTATGAACTTTTGAATATCCTTGGCATCAGCCCTGAGATTCAATGCTTCATATTGATAATAAGAAGAAGCAGTGCCAGCCCCTGCCCCAGCTACAGTACCTATATCATCCATAAATTTTGCACTCTCACCTAATTGCTGGGCCATAAGTCTTGTCTTAGAAATATTTCCAGCTTCCTGTGCAAGACGGGCTTTCTGGGCAGCAGAAGCAGTCATAACTACTTTTGTTTTTCCTATTTCTTCTAATACAAACTTTCCCTTACCCAATTTGTTGACAAAATTCCCTGCAATTTTTTCAGCTCCTCCAGGGAACTTTTTGCTGGCATATACCATTACAAAAGTGAATATAATTGCTGCAGTTATCATCGCTGCAGTCTTACCCATACCCATCTTTTCAAATACTTTTGCCATGCCCTCTAAAACTTTGCCCGTGGCTCCTGTTTCATCTAAAATAGTCATGGTGGCAGCAAACAAAAGACAGGCAACAGGCCCCACAGCCAAACCACCTGTGGCCACACAAGCAGCAACTGCTACCACTGCAGTGAGGGCAAGTCCAATGTAACCTATTATCTTACCTATTTTCCCTGCTTTATCTGCTTTTTCTGCTTTTTCAGCAGCTTTCATGATCTTGTCAATTCTTTCCTTATTTTTTTGTTCCATCTCCTTTTTTTTGGCCTGGAGAAATTCCTTACTGCCTTTTAACTGTTTCTCTTCAATATCCATTTGAAGCTTTAATAGAAGAGTAGCTAAAGAACCACTATCTATATCAGAATCAGGAGGAGGAAGTTGTGGACCATATCCCCCTGTATCCTGACCACCGTCCACGCTCTGATCTTTATTTTTTCCAAGAAGTATCAAGGTATCTTGAACAAATTCTGTTAATTTATTTATATCTAAATCTTCATCTATATTTGAAAATACAGGAGGTGGAACATTTATATTGTCGCCAACTCCACCAATTTTACTCATCTTTCTTCTCCTCTTTTTTTAACATATCGAGAAGCATCTTTGCTCTTTCCCTTTCTTTTTGATATTTTCCCCCCTCTTGTGAAAATTCAATGGCTGTTAAAAGAGCACCCTCTGCCTCATCTTTTCTTCCAAGGGCCATTAAACATTCAGCAGCATGAAGTGCTGGAGTGGGATTTTCTGGGTCTAAAATAGAGGTATATGCATAAGCTCTTGCAGCCATATCTAAATTTTTTAATCTGTGATGAGTTGCCCCCAGAGAAAACCAATACTTTGGTTCCATATGATTTAAAAAACACAAAACTTTGAAAACTTTTAAGGCCTTTTCAAATTGACCTGTTTTGTACATATTATACGCCACTGAATAAAGAGCTTCTGCTTCCTTTTCGCCAATACCATAAAAATCCATCATTCTACCGCCTGTATTCAATACAGTATCAACTATTTCGTCCATTAATTCATCTAGTTTTTTAGATATATTTTCTTGAGTTTGTGTCATTTTTTCCTCCCAAAAATATGTTTTAATTACCTCAAATTAGAAACAGCATTATCTTTGCTTTTTTGATCAGTTTTCATTAGGTTGGAAATGGACTGATAGATATTGTCCCTTTTACTCATCAGTCCCTGCAATCTTATCATATCCAGCTGGGACTCAGAATTTAAGGAATCCATTTTAGCCTTGATAAGACTTATGGCCTCTTGTCTTTCCTCTTTTCCCCAGCAATAATCTACACCTCCAAATTTCTCTTCACTTTTAAGATCAGGGAGTCCCACTTCTTTCCACAATTCTTTACCTGAATAATTGCCAGACCCATCGGGTTTTGGTATTCCTGTATCATAATTATTCATATCTATCACTTTATCCTCTGAAGCACTGTTTAGTGTTGCTAAAATATTGGAAAGACCTTCCAAGATTTTATTTCTTTTATTCATTTGCTCAGCCTGTTCCATAATTTGATTTTCTATATTCTCTGTCCGTTCAAAACCAATTACCATAAGGAGGGTTCCCAGATCATAGGTCTGACCATCCATGACAAACATTCCACCATCTATCCTGGTTATTTCCATGGCTATTCCTCCAAAAACTCGTTGTTTATCTTAAATTGGCAACAGCATTATCTTTACTCTTTTGATCAGTTTTCATTAGGTTGGAAATGGACTGATAGATATTGTCCCTTTTACTCATCAGTCCCTGCAATCTTATCATATCCAGCTGGGACTCAGAATTTAAGGAATCCATTTTAGATTTAATATATTGTATAGCTGTTTCCTTAGTCGATTTTGCCCAATCTCCGTCGTTCCCCGCATCTCCTGGGATTGGCCATGGTCCGTACTTTTCCATAAACTCCTTTCCATTTATTTCCTTACCTGTCTCAGGATCTGTCAACTTTATATCCCTTATGTCTATTCCTTCATCTGCAGAGTTACATTCTGCTAAGATCTTTGAAAGGCCTTCAAGAACTTTATTCCTCATTTGCATCTGTTTTGCCTGTTCTGTAATTTGATTTTCTATATTCTCTGCCCGTTCAAAACCAATTACCATAAGGAGAGTTCCCAGATCATAAGTCTGACCATCCATAACAAACATTCCACCATCTATCCTGGTTATTTCCATGGCTATTCCTCCTATTTTATTCTTTATGATTAAAATTAAATTCTCATCATATGAGCCTTTGCCATAAGTTTTGATTTTGTCCCCTGACTTTGTTCAGCCTGAGCAATGGCCCTTTCTATCTCTTCTTCCACTTCTTTTTGAAACTTCTCCCTCTCTTCCTCTATCTTTTTCTTCATTTCAGGTGGTAGATCAGGCCGATTTAGAAATTCTGTTGCTTTTCCTCTTTTTATCCCTAGAGAATTATAAAATTCTTCTGATTCTTTTAATCTAGCATTAACCTGAGATATTAACTCTTCCCCTTTTTTTATTGTCTCTTCTACCTTTTCTAAAATTTCATCTTTCATTTTCTCCTCCTTTTCAAAGGTTTATAATTTTTTAAATCCAAATATAACCATACACCTTTTGGTTTTCCTATATTAACTAGAGGCTCTCCCTTAACATCACATATGGAACCATTTAAATGTTTTAAATAAAACTTTACCATTCTTTCCGTTGAAATATCTCCATAACCATCTTTTTTTAATTTCTGTACCTTACCTATTATTCTGTTAAGTTGAGATTCTTTTTTTGCTACCATATCCAAAAACCATGCAAAATCTAAAAAAGAGCTTTTAAGTCCACACTCCTTTTTTATTCTCTTAAAAAGAACTACTAAAATCACATCCTCTTGAATAAATCTAAATACTATCTCAGATATACCCCGTACAAACTTTAACCCTAAAAACATTGAATCCTTGTTTGAAGAGAAATTCTCCTCTTTAAGCTTTACATTTCCTTCTTGGAGCAAAAGGGTAAAAGGGTGTTTCCAGTGTTCTTCTTTAGTCAAAGAACGTTCTATATATGAATAGTCTAATGAAAGAGCTGGTTTATTTAAAAATTTCTTAAGCATGTATCGTGCCTTTTTTATGCTCTTAACATACCTGCTCCTATGTCTGAAATCTGAGCATCCTGTGACAGGGATTGCTCTGCTGTCCTTTTTATCTCATCTATCCAGAATTCTGTCCTATCTACAAATAATTCCAGCAAATTAATAAAATCCTGAAAATCAATTTTTTCCAAATTTACTTTAGTAATTAAGAGGACTTCCTTGGTATTAGTGTCAACAGCAAAGGCAGCATCTCCAGTCTCTTTGCCAAATAAATTGGCAGAAAGTAATCTTTCATAAAACTTTTCTCTATTATCCACAGGTAAAACTCCTATTACTGAGTAAATCCACAAGATCTTATTATCATCTGTGACTTCCAGATCCACATTGATTATGTCGTCAAAGACCAATCTACAGGTATTATCTTCATCCATTTCAAGAGTCCCCAAACCCATCTCCTGTCCCAGTTGTTTTAAAAGATCTTTGAGGTGCATTTAACTCCTCCTGATGTTAGCGTTGGCAACATTAGGGTTCATTTATATACAAACCAAAAAGATAGCCTTATGCTAAATCTAATCCTTCTTTAGTTTTTAGGTTATAAGTTGCATTATCTATTGTCACATCGCCTTTCCTTGGAATAGTTAGAGTTAAAGATATATTTAAAGTGCTTTCAATTGGATTTAAAGGAATCGTTTCACCACTATCTTTAAGTATTATTTCCTTGAGGTTTCTGGTGTTGTTAATCTTCAATTGAATATCCCCATTCTCTTTTTTTGAGAAAGTATAAACTACTGATTCCTTTAGTGTATTTAGGAGAAAAGATTCCCCATTTGCACCTTTGAACCGATTAAAAATCAGCTCTTCTTCTATAGGTCCAAGAGATGCTTGATTTGCATATTTTGAAACTTTAAATAGGAGCTCTCTATCACCTCCAACAAATTCTTCTAATTTATCTATAGCTTTTCTTTTTAATTCATTCATTTCCTGTTTACTGATTTCTCGTTTTTCGCTTCTGTCAAATAAAACACTATTTTCCCCATCATCTAATAAATAATGTCCCCTATTTAAATCCAAAAAAAATTGTTCACATACTCCCAATGCTTTTCTATTAAATAGTCCTTCTTGTTCTTCTAATTTCTTGTTATCTGTATTAATTTTTTTCTCTAAATTTGCCTTTACATCCATTAGAGATTCATCTTTATTTATACTCTCCACTGTTTTGATATTTGAAGCGAGTTGATTTATTAATCTATTTAATAATTTTTCAATATGTTCTGCTCCAGGGCCCTTTATATCTAACTCTCCTTTTCCCTCTGTTTTAGTAAGTCCCCTTTTATTTATTTCATCTTCTAAAACTATTTCCATAAGATCCCAGAATTCCCCTAAACTGGAAAGCTTACCCCTTGCCATTAATTCTTCATCAGAAGGTGTACCTGTATAATTTATACCTGCATCTGTGATTGACTTTCTTAATTTAACAATATCTGGAGAAGTAAGATTGCCGTAAATTTTAAGCAATTGATTATCATCAGCCTGAGAGATAATATTTGTCATATATTCCTTTTTTAAATCATGCCTGCTATAGGCATCCATTGTTTTTTCTTGAGAAACTCCCAGATACATTCTTGAATTTGCACTATAAGAAACACGGACAAAATTCAGAAAACTGAATCTCCCCTCATATAGCATATCCACGCACTTTGTAAGGTAATGTTCAGGAGAAAGTTTATCAAACTCCCTTGCAGAAGGACCTCTTGTGCCTGCAAGAGTTGCTGTGACACCCATTCTATCCACACCTGCAAGTTCTCTTAATAACCTGTAATGAGAATTGGTTAATTTCTCCTCTCCTGCTAAGGGCTTGTTAATTACTTGTTTTTCTATCAAATTGTTTTCTACAGTATTTTTAAAGGTATTTAAAAACAAAGAAAAATCTTCTGCTTCTTTGCAGGATATACCTCTTTTTTGAAGATCAGAAATTATTGAGTTTAATTCATGTGTAAAGCCAACAATATTGATATTCTCCATACTTTCCTTTAAAACATTTAATGAATTTGAGCCCATTTGACGTATATGAGAATCTATTATAAAATCCATCATACTGTCTATAGTTGGTGAATTTAAAGGAGGTGATTGTAATATTCTCATTTTCTGAATAAGATTATTCATGGAATTACTTATGTCTTTTAATGCTCTAAATTGGTCAGCAACTTTATCTTTATTGGCAGCAATATTGACAAAAAAGTTTTGTAATTTATTGTTTACCTCATTCTTGATATTTTCCATCCTGGTATTTATTTCTGAGTCAACATCAATAAAGGAAGATTCCATTTTAAGTTTTGACAATATATTTTTTAAGTCTTTTAAATTTGTATCAGAAAGAGTTGTTACATTAATAGAATTTTTTATTTCATTAAATGCGTCCTGAACTGAAGCTGGAAGCTCCATTCCAATTTGTTCAGAAGTGGATTTTATATTCTGGTATGCATTAAGAAATGGATTAAGAGAAGAGATGAGTTTATCATTGTCATTAGAAGATAGAGATTGTTTTATAGATGTAAGGGCATTGGTAAATATAGAAATATCTTTAGAAATTCTGCCGCCTTGAGCTTCTCTTACTCTTTGTTCCAGTATGGATATGTCCTCAAATAGGTTTTTAAAGTTTTCTTTGTTGCTTAGACTTAGCTGTTCCTTTAAACTTTGAAATTCTCTGGAATTTATTACAGATGCCAAATCATTTAATTGTTCATTTGAAAGTTTGTTTAGATGTATATCAAACCTAGCCCTTAAAATTTCTTTATAATCCAGACTTTGATCTTGAGAACATAGTTTTAATGCCTCTTGTCTCAACTTTCCAAAATGGTCTAACATCTTCTGAATATCCAAATTTTTACCTTTCATAGATATTAACAGGCCAATTATGTCTCCACTCCTTACACTAACTTCTTCCACTTGACTTCTAAATCTTGCAGAAGCAGAACTAATTCTTATGCGCCTTGAGAAAAGATTTTTTATCCTTCCAAAGACTCCTCTATTCTGACTTCTCCTTATAGGAACTTGTTCGGCCCTTACATTTCTGTTTCCAAATCTTCCAATAGGACTATGGCCAAAATCAGTAAAAAGAGAAGCTCTATTTCTGTTTATTAAATTTACTCTGTTGGACATTGTTATCTCCTCCTTAATCTCAAAAAATAATGCATTTTATAAACAGCATTTTTTATGCCATTTATAAAATAGCCACAAATCTGGTCATTTTCTCTAACTGAAACGATAACGTGCCAACTTTTTTCTCAGACCTTCTCTGGTAATACCAAGAAGTTTTGCAGCTTTGGATTTGTTATTGTTAGTTTTTAAAAGGGCCTTTTTTATGATTATTTTTTCCATTTCCTGAAGATTAAAAATCTCATTTTCCAGGGGAATGATATCTCTATATTCCGGCATATAATCCTTTATAGAGGAAGTTATCTCCTCAGATAAATCTTCGGGTCTAATAACATTAAAAGGAGCAAGGGCAACTACTCTTTCAACTTCATTTTCCAACTCCCTCACATTTCCTGGCCAGGAATAATTTTTTAGATAATGCATTGCTTTTTCTGAAAATTTCATATTCTCCCTACCAAATTTACTACAATAAATTTTGAGGAATGTGTTCAAAAGTAGGGGAATATCATCTTTTCTATCTCTAAGAGGTGGAAGATGTATATTTACAACCTTTATCCTGAAATATAAATCTTCTCTAAAATTTCCTTTTTTTATTTCATCTTTTAAATCCTTATTCGTGGCCGCTATTACTCTAATATCTAAAGGAATAGCTTTCTTTCCACCTATCCTAACTATCTCACCTTCTTCCAATACCCTTAATATCTTTGCCTGAGCTGACAGGGGCATATCACCAATTTCATCCAAAAACAGTGTTCCCCCATCTGCCTGTTCAATACGTCCAATCCTCTTTGTGACTCCTGTTGCAACACCTTTTTCTATTCCAAAAAGCTCGCTTTCAAATAGACTTTCAGGTATAGCAGTACAATTTATAGCCACAAATGGACCATCTCTCCTTATCCCGTTATAATGCAAAGTCTTTGCAACGAGTTCCTTTCCTGTGCCAGTTTCCCCTGTAATCAATACATTTACAGGGAGATCAGCAAGCCTTTCACATTGAGCAAAAATCTGTTGCATAATGCGACTTTGTCCAATAATCCTTTTAGGAGTAAATGTACCTTTGATAGTTTGCTTTAGATCTTTATTTTCCAGAGCCAGTTTCTGTCTTGCAATCTCAAGTTCTGCTTTGGCCTTTTCCAACTCCTTTATTATTTCTTTTAAATGAAATTCCCTTGCTTCTACTTTCACCAGCATAAGACCAAAAGATTCAGCAAGAGAGGTTATCTCTTCAGGATATTTGTCCTCTTTTGTAAGTTCAAATAACTTTTGAGCTTCATCATAAGAGCCCTTTGAAATGGCCTCGGTTATTTTTATTAATAACAATATTAATCTTTTGATGTGTTGATATTCTTTGTCTTCTCTCATATCTTAGAAATAAAAAGCTTTAAATACTTGGGTTTTAAAAATTATGGAAAAAAGATCATTTGTTGAGAAACAGGTGCATCGTCTTGAGTATTTAATAATAAATCATACCAAAATTCCAGAGAATTAAAAAAATTTTCAAATATTTTTTTTATATCCTCTGTTGAAAAAACTTCCTGGGGTAGAATTCTTTTAAAAATCACAATTTCATTCTCATTTTCTCCTATAGAAATCACTTCATTTTGAAAATACATTCTACCAAGGTTTGTCTTTAAAATCTTTTTTAAAAACTCCTCTTTTTGAAATTCATCTTCTGGAATTGGATGTATATTAGATTCAATTACACATGAGCCTTCTGGACCTCTATAACAATATACTTCAAATTTATCATCCACAAAAAAACTATATCCATTACCAGATTTTTCAGGAATAACCCCTGTAATGTTTGAAAAACCATTAATTATTTCTTCAAATTTCATACTCAAAAACCCCTCTAAATATTAAATAGTAATTCTTCCCAAAGGTTGAATAGAAATTTCTGGAGTAAGTTCTTGATATGAGAGAACTGGAAGATCTGGAAGTTCCTGTTCTACAAATTTTTTGACATACCTCCTAATATCCATAGAGGTCAAAAGGGCTGGCTTTTGTACTGAAACAGATAAATCTCCTACTTCCTTTTTTATTGCTTCCAAAATCTTCTTCATAGTTGAGGGATCAAGGGCAAGATAACTCCCAGCAGATGTCTGTCTAATGGCCTTTCTAACTGTATTTTCCACATCCTGATCCAAAAGATATGCAGGTAAAATATTTTGTCCTCCACTGTATTTATAACTAATATATCTCTTTAATGAACTTCTTACGTATTCTGTAAGTAAAATTACATCCTTTTCTTTCTGCCCCCATTCAATCAATGCCTGAAGAATAGTCCTTAAATTTCTAATTGAAATTTCCTCTTGAACAAGCCTTTGAAATATTTCGCTAATTTTTTGAATAGGCAATATTCTTTGCACTTCTCTTACAAGCTCTGGGAATCTTTCTTCCATTTTTTCCAAAAGATATTTGGTTTCCTGAAGTCCAATAAATTCATCAGCGTGTTTTTTAAGAATAAAAGAGAGATGATATGTAAGGATCTGTGGAGGTCTCATACATCTTATTCCTGCAGCCATAAGCTTATCATAATACTTAACATCTACCCAGATAGTCTGGATCTTAGGAAGAAATGGCTTGTCTGTATCATATTCTATTCCCATTATTTTCAAATTCTCTTCCCCTTCCTGAACCAGAAGTTTTCCAGGTCTGAGTTTCCCTTCAGAAACAGGTATTTCCTGCAAAAAAATCACATATCTTTCTTCTTTATAAGAAGCATTAAACCTGAGATGGATACCTGGGAATGGAACTCCTAATTCCAGATATAATGCTTTTCTAATCTTTATAAGTTCATCATTCAAAATAGAAGGATCAATATCCTTTTGAACAGTATCTGCAACTTCAACCAAAAGAGGCATAGTATAAGTAAAATCCTCTGCTGTATCCTTAGATATTTTTCTCTTCTCAGGAGCTTTATCTCCTGCTGGTGCCATTGCTGGAACGGGAACTTCTTCTTCCTCATAACTCATACCTTTATATAGAGAATATCCAATAGTAGTAAATATTATTCCCAAAAGTATAAATTGAGGTTTTGGGAAACCAGGCACCATTGAAAAGGCAAATACAATTGCTCCTGCCACTAAAAGTGCCTTTGGTTGAGAAAGGATCTGTTTACCAATATCTCCACCAAGATGTTCAGCCTCTTCGGAGCTTACCCTTGTAACAATTATACCCGCAGTTATAGAGATAAACAGAGCAGGGATCTGAGATATAAGGCCGTCTCCAATAGTCAAAATAGAATAAGTCTTTAAGGCTTTTGCAATGGGCATACCCTTTTGCATTACTCCTATTGCAATTCCGCCGATAATATTTATAGCAGTTATAATGAGTCCTGCAATGGCATCTCCTTTTACAAATTTCATTGCCCCATCCATGGCACCATAGAGCTGGCTTTCTTTTTCCAATGCCCTTCTTCTTCGTTGAGCCTCTTCAATATCTATAAGACCTGCTCTCATATCAGCATCTATAGACATCTGCTTCCCAGGCATGGCATCTAATGTAAAACGAGCCGCAACCTCTGCGACCCTTTCAGAACCTTTGGCAATCACCAGAAATTGAACTATGGTAATAATTAAAAACACCACTGCTCCAACAACGAAATTTCCAGATACCACCACATTCCCAAAGGTATATATAATCTTTCCTGCATATGCTTTTAGTAGAATTTGCCTTGTTGTAGTGATGTTTAAAGAAAGACGAAAAAGTGTCGTAAATAAAAGAAGTGTTGGGAAACTGGATAATGATACAGCCGAAGGGATATATAAAGCCAACATTAGCAACATCACTGCAATACTTAAGTTTGTTGCGATCAGGGCATCTACCATTGGAGTAGGCAGGGGAAGAATCATCAAGGCTATGATTGCAACAATAAGCCCTGCCAGGACAAGATCGTTATATTTAGTTAGCCGAAATACATAATTCCTTATTAGCTCTATATTCATAGCTCTATAAATTTATTCATGAATTCTCTGGCTTTATCTTTTTCATTTAAGTGCCATAGGGCCTTGGATTTTATCAAATATCCTGACTTTTTGCCTTTTTCATCACACATAGATAAATACTTATCTATAAGCCTTAAGGCATCCCTAAATTTTCCCTTTTTTAGATTTGCATAAGAGAAAAGTTTCATTATTTCAAGATCTTCAGGAAACAATTTATATAAAGCCTGAAGAAGGGTTAAAGCCTTATCTATTTTATTGTATTTTAAATAAATATAGCTCAAAACAAGCCAGAAATCTCTATGGGATTTAGAAATCAAAAATATATCCTCCTCAACCCTTAATCAGTAAATTTGCAAATACAGATAGCATAGAGAGAAGCTCATTTTCTTCCACAAATAGAGATTTAGTATCAGAGAAAACACCATCACTATCTTGCTTTGAAAGAGAATCAAAAATTTCCAAGGATTCATGAATAAGTCCCTTATATCGTGTAGGAATCAATATATCTTTATTTATTATATCTGGTCTCAATTCCTTTAAAAGATAACCCTCAATATTTTTACTTAACATTTCAGATTCTAAAGAAGGTATTGTCATTTCCTCTGTGGGATAAACAGTGTTGTCCTTTGGAAGGTGAATACTTTCGGACTCTCCCGAAATAAACATATCCTCAATTCCAACATCAAATTTAAGTAATTTTTCATCAATTCTAGACATTACAGTTCTCCTAATTAGATGTTTACTCTAAAAACTTTTTAAAGTTCAATAAAATAGTAAATATCCTATCTAAAGTCTGAAAAGTAAAATCTTCTGGTCTTAATTTTACTATGAAAACTAAATCTTCTTCTTTGGAAAGCCCAATATTTATATCTATTTCAGCGCCTCTTTTATAGTAATTATTTTTTAATAAGTTAATAATATCAGAAGAAGTGACTATCTTGCCATTAAGATCAGGCGAAAAATATACAAATACATCTTCATCCCTTGTCTCAATAAATAGGTCCCCTTCTTTATTAACATTAAAACAAACAGGATTCTCCAAAGAGTCTATACTTTCATTCAATCCTGTATACCTGGCAAATTCTTTTATTACTTCTGCAATTCTATTCATTTATGTTACTCCTGTTCAATATAATTATCAATAGCCTCTTGAATGGTATTCAGAAATTTCATCCTATCTTCATTGTCTAAAAATGCCTTAATAGGAATTTTTCTGATCTCTTCTTTTAAATTAGTTAAGAAAAATATTTTTGATTCTATTTTAAACAGGCCTGTGGAGTTTATTAAATCTTTTATTTTTGAACTGGTAATCCATGTCTCTTCCTTTAGAGCAAACACCTTACCTGCAAGGGAAGCAGATGTAATCCTGATATTTTCATGGTAAAGAGTATTTGTCTGATTAATAAGTTTGGCACATTCCCTATGGAAATTTCCTATTACTTCCAGACGATATAAATCATCTAAAATTTGTTTTAGTTGGGAAGGTGAAATAGATGGACCCTGAGCCCTTAAATCGTTACCACAAGCCTCTATTAAAAAAGCAATAGACTTTTCAAACCCCTCCTCTCCAAATTCATTAATAAGCGCAGAATGCAAATTTGATAGTTTTTCATATTTAATAATATTATCCCGATAAAAATCCCTCAAAGATTGAATATCTGATAGACCTTCAGTGGCAAATTTGTCTGCAACATGGGAAATGTTGAGTCCTGCTCGTATCTCTGGCCCTTGAGTTTCATATAAAGACGTTTTAATTTCCTGAACCACAGAAAGCAACTGGTCCTCTTTTTCTTCTTCTAACACCTCTTCCATAAACTCAAGTGCCAGATATTGGTGCGTAATATCTTTGAAGGAATTTTTTAACTCTTCTTTTAACTTTGAAGGATCTTTAAACTTTTCCTGCTTTAATTTTTCTAGTATTGACTTTAATTTTTTTGGGGACTCCAGATCCGGAATCTGTCGCAGATATTTTTCATATAACTCTTTTATCTTTTCAATTCGGCTATGTTTTGAGGAGGATATTTTTCTCTTAGATATATCCTTCTCCACTTTTTCACTGGCAGAAAAGGTAAGCTCTTCTGCTGCATCAGCAATAAGAGATTGAACTCCTTTTTTTTGTGTAATTTCGCGGCCATGATAATTGCCAACTATTTTTTCAGTGGATGATGGGCTTATCTCCACTTGAGAAATTGGTTTGTCAGAGAAAACTTCTATCCTCCCTGCCATACTTAAATCCCCTTAATTTATAATTTTTTATACCCTTATTCCCCTGGGGATATCATTGGGCATGTCACCCTCTATCTTTAATTAACTCATTATTAAAGCAACATCCATACCACATTAGCAAAATTAGGGTTTTTATTAAATTAATCCAAAAATTGCAAAAAAAATTGGCATTAAAAATTTTCATATAGAAATATTGTTTCCCTATAACACATAATACCAGTCTTGTATAAAAAATTTGGTATGCCTTTTTAAGGCAGGAACTACATATCTAAATTAAACATTGCCTAAAAAACTTTGCTACTAGATATTGACAACATTTTTCTATTATGTCAATTCGAAACCGAACAATTGAAGAAAAATCAATATATTGCTGGGGTATGAAAAAGATATTATTTTTTATTTGTCTAATTTTATTTTCTAAAAATGTAATTGCAAAGCAATTTACATTTATACCGCAATGGTTACCCCAGGCCCAATTTGCTGGATATTATGTAGCCTATAAAAAAGGCTTTTATAAACAAAAGGGTATAAAGATAAATATACTAACTGGCGGCCCCCAATCTCCTGCTCCTATTTACTTGCAAAGAAAAAAAGCAGATTTTGCGACTATGTGGTTGGCCACAGCCATTCAAATGCGTGCCCATGGCATAAAATTGATAAATTTGGCACAAATTATCAAACGATCTGCTCTAATGCTTGTGGCTAGAAAAGATAAAATTAAAAAATTAGAAGATATTAATGAAAAAGTAGTTGGCGTATGGAATGAGACATTCCGGATTCCTTTAAAAGCATTTTTTAAAAAATATAATTTAAAGGTAAAAATGTTTCAAATGTCTTCTATTAATCTCTTTTTACGCGGTGGAGTAGATGTAACATGTGCTATGTGGTACAATGAATACCATAAAATAATCATGGCAGGTGTTGATCCAAAGGAATTAACCACTTTCTTTTTTTATAAATATGGGTTTAATTACCCAGAAGATGGAATTTATACATTGGAATCCACCTACAAAAAATATCCTGAAATTTGTCGTAATTTTGTGAAAGCCTCAATAGAGGGATGGGTATATGCTTTTAACCATGAAAAAGAAGCAATTAATATTGTTCTCGATTTCATGCACAAGGCCCATGTCCCAGCAAGTAGGGCACATCAAATGTGGATGTTAAATAAAATGAAAGAAATTATTCTACCTCCTTTTGGAAAATTATCCAAAGGGGATTTTAATTACGTAACATCTATTTTAAAGGAACAGAAATTAATTAAAGTTGTCCCTAAATTTGAACAATTTTACATAGACATTCAAAAATAAAATGCCTTACCAAAAAAGTATTACATTCAAACTGATATCCCTTATATTAATAAGTACAGGGTTAATAGTCATATCAATATTTTTTTATTCTTATCTTTTATCGCGTAAAATAATCCTAAATAAAATAAAAACAAATGCCTTAAATCACACCCATAGTATTGCTTTTAAAATAGATAGTGTTTTGATACCATTAGAAAAAATCCCTCAAAATTTGGCATTTTTTTTAGAAAAAAGCTTTTATCCACTATATAAAAATAAGCAAAATTCTTCTTCTCAGGAGCTTTTTAACATCCTAAGAGAAATAGTAAAAAAAAATCCAGAAGTTTTTGGGTGTGTAGTGGCTTTTGAACCCTATTCTCTATATAAAGACAAAAAATATTTTGCACCTTATTTTTTCAAAAAAGATGACAAAATTCATTTTACTTATATCCAGGGAGAAGATGGAGAATATTTTTTGTGGGACTGGTATCAACTCCCTAAAATATTACAAAGGCCCGTATGGAGTGAACCTTATTATGAAAAAGACAGTGGTATTTTAATGTCTACCTATTCAGTCCCTTTTTATAAAATAGAAAATGGAGAAAGGAAATTTTTAGGAGTTGTAGCTATAAATATATCTCTCTCTTGGCTTCAAAATTTAATTTCATCAATCAAAATAGCAAATTCAGGATATGGCTTCTTGTTATCAAAAAACGGCACTTTTATTATCCATCCCAAAAAACAACTGATAATGAACGAAACTATTTTCAGTTTAGCAGAGGAAAAAAACAATTTCTATCTCAGGAAAATTGGAAAGGATATGATTCACGGTAAAGAGGGAATTGTTACAATCAAAAGCATAGTTACAGGGAAAAAATGCTTTTTGTGCTATACTCCTCTTTCTAATCAATGGTCTTTAGGGATATTATTTCCTGAAAAAGAACTCATGGCTGATCTTCTTAAATTAAATAGAGATATTTTTTTACTTTTAATAGTAGGACTTTTATTTATAAGTTGTGTTATCATATTGATTTCTAAAAGTATTACCAAACCTCTAAAAGAACTCACATCCATAACAAGAGAATTGGGAAAAGGAAATTTAGATATAGAGATACCTGGCCAAGATCTCAATGACGAAGTTGGACAACTGGCGAAGGCCTTTGATTACATGAAAAAGGCATTAAAAAAATATATTCAAAATTTACAAGAAACAACTGCAGCAAAACAAAGAGTAGAAAGTGAGTTAAAAATAGCTGCAGATATTCAACTAAGTATGTTACCTCGTACTTTTCCTCCTTTTCCAGACAGAGAAGAATTTGACATATTTGCCATTATGGAACCAGCCAAGGAAGTGGGTGGAGACTTTTATGACTTCTTTTTTATAAATGAAAATAGGCTTTGTTTTTTAATAGCAGATGTGTCAGGCAAAGGAGTCCCTGCATCTCTTTTTATGGCCATTTTAAAATTTTTATTAAAAACAGAAGCAATGAGAGGAATAGGGCCAGATGAAATTTTAAACCGAGTAAATGCTACCATATGTCCAGAAAACAAAGCATGTATGTTTGCAACACTTTTTTTGGGAATACTCAATATTAAAACAGGAGAAATTATTTTTTCTAATGCAGGACATAATCCTCCATTGTTATGGAAATGTAATGGTGAATTAAATTTCTTAAATCCTCATAAAGGTTTTGTGCTAGGAGTAATGGATAATGTAAAATTTAAAAGGGAATCTCTTTTACTCAAACCTGACGATATTCTTATTTTATATACTGACGGAGTAACAGAGGCTATGAATGAAAAAAATGAACAATTTACAAAACAAAGACTTTTTAAGATAATTAAAAACTTGAAAAATAGAGATGTTAAAGAAATAACTTATACAATCAGAAAAAATATAAATTCCTTTGTAGGAAAGGCACTTCAATCAGATGATATCACAATATTGGTATTAAAATTTAATAAACAAAATCCATAGATAAAATCTAATAATTGATGTTTAAAAAAACTTATAATAAAATTCTTTAATTAAGTCTCTTTTACATGCTTTTATTTTGTAGTTACTTTTCATCCAATTTAAAAATATCCCTTATTAAGGATGTATATTCCCTTACATCCACTCTTTCCCTTTTAGATTTGTTTTTTAAAAAAGAAATTGGATAGTGGGAAAATTTTTTTATTAGAGATGAGGCCAGTGTCTTTAATATCTCTTCAGCTTCAGGATCGTGTGTTAATTTTCCAAGCCTTTTAAAACTCTTTTTTACTTCTGCTTCTGCTATATCTTCAAATTTGTCAATTAAGTCCTTAATTGTGGGATTTAGAGACAAAGACCTTAGCCATGTTTCAAATTTTTGTACTTCTTCCTTTATAATAGACCTTGCTATTTCAGCTTCCCTTGCCCTCTTCTCTAAATTTTCAGATACAACATCCTTTAAATCATCAATATCATAAAGATAGACATTGTCTAAGTTATTTACATCAGGGTCAATATCACGTGGAACTGCTATATCAATAAAAAACATTGGTCTATATTTTCTCTTCTTAATAATAACCTTCATATCCCTTTGATGTATAATAGGTTCACTTGCTCCAGTAGAAGTGATTATTATATCCCTATCAACTAAGAGATCAAAAAGTTTAGAAAAGGAATACCCAACTCCACTAAATCTCTTTGCAAGTTCCTTTGCACGGGAAAGTGTTCTATTTACTACTACAATGTCTTTTACTCCTGAATTGATTAGATGTTGAGCTGCCAGCTCTGCCATTTCACCAGCACCTATTAACATGGCCTTTTTATTATCTAAATCAGAAAAAATCCTCTTTGCTAGCTCTACTGCTGCATAACTAATGGATACCGCACTATGGGCTATTTTTGTCTCGGTTCTAATGCGCTTTGCAACAGAAAATGATCTGTGCATGAGCCTGTTTAAAATTGATTTCGTAGTCTTACTGTCAGCTGCTATTTTATAGGCATCTTTTAATTGGCCAAGGATCTGGGGCTCACCTACTACCATTGAATCTAAACTGGCTGCCACTTCAAATATATGAAAAATTGCATCCTTGTCCTTGTATGAATAAATGCAGGGCAAAAGATGTTCTTTTTGTTCACCGCATAAAAAAGCCCATCTATCAATCATCCAATGGGTAGGATCTATTTCTTTTTTACCCACAAAAATTATCTCTACCCTATTGCAGGTTGAAAGACATAGGATTTCGTCTATTAAATTGTTAGAGACGTCTAAAAAATCTCGTGGTGACACACCTGTTAAAGCAAATCTCTCACGAACCTCAACAGGCGCTGTCTTGTGATTTATTCCAATTAGATATATATGCTTTTCCATATCAAGTCCTAAATTATCTAAAACTATGATGAGTTGGAAAAAGTGAATTAATCACCAGAAAAGAGATAAGACTCAAAGTAAAAATCCACGCTATCAAAATGGCTGGCTTTTTACCTTTCCATCCAATGGCCATCCTCTGATGAAATAGATATGCAAATAAGATCCACACCACCAAGCTCCACACCTCTTTTATGTCCCATGAAAAAATCTTGTGCCAGGTCAAAGATGCCCATATAAAACCAGATAGGATTCCAATAGTAAATAAAGGAAATCCTATTCCAACAACAAAATGATTTATTCTATCCAATGTTTCCAGGGAGATTCCTTCTATTTTAAAGGACGTTGTTGATGATTTTTTCTTTATCTGATTGTGTATGTATAAATAAAAAATACCAACAGCGAATCCAACTGAAACCATTGCAATAGAGAGAAACAAACAGAAAATGTGTGTACCAAACCATAACATACTCATGGTCTTTGGTACTGGCAACGTTTTTGTATTTATGAGATTAGATGAGATAAAAAATATAAGTGCTAAAGGCGAGATCATTAAAGATAAAAATTTTATCTTCATTTTCCATATCAAAAATAAAAACACAAGTATAATAGACCATCCAAATAGACTAAAATAAAATTGCCCTTTTGACAAAAAACTATCATGAAAAATATTTAAAAATAAAATTAGAGAATGAGCCAAATATCCAACTAGTATAAACAAATTTGATATTCTATCTAAAACTGAATTTTTTTTATGGATAGCAATAATACATAAAATAAAGGCGATAATATATGTTATTGAAACAAAAATATTAAAAAATACCATTTAATAACTCCATTATTTTTTCTTCATTTTTCTCCTTTAAAACACTCTTTATCCTCTTTTTTATGTAATCTAAATCTCTATTTTTTATTGCTAAAATAAATCTATCTTCTATAAAACTATTAAAAATCTTTTTGTTCTCATCACTTGTTTTATCTTGAGAAATGATAACAGGTCTGAGCCTTCCAAGTATCCTGGTCAAAACAACCAATTCATCACCTATTGCATTGGCTATTATTTTTTTTAAATATCTGGACATTGCAGGACTTTTGCCACCAGTGGAAATTGCAATTTTTATTATATCTTTATCTACAATTGATGGGACTATAAAAGAACATAAATTTGGTCTATCTACTACATTGCATAAGATATTCCTGTCATGACACAGCTTAGATATCCTTTTGTTTAGATCTAAATTACTGGTGGCAACTATGACAAGAAACTTATTGTCAAGGTCTTTTTCTTGAAACTCCCTGTTTTTAAACTCCACAAACTTGGGCAAAGATTTTTGAAAATCATTTGATACATAGGGATCCACAACCAATATTTTTTTTGGAGCTGCTTTACATAAGATCTGTATCTTTCTTTTTCCTACAGATCCAGCCCCCACAACCAGACATTCTTTGTCTTTTAGATCTAAAAAAACTGGATAATAGTTCATTATTCCACTTTAATAGCAAGTCCTTTTAAATACTTCCCATATTTCAGGGCCGGGGGATACGGGTGATCCACTCCAGCGCACATCTCTTTTAATATTGAAATATCTCTTCCACAGTCAAGCGCACATTCCATGATGATTTTTTTAAATTGCAGAAGGTCTACTAGTCCTGAACAGGAAAAAGTGATTAAATAACCACCTGACCTTAGAATTTTTAATGCCCTTTTATTTAATTTTTTATAACCAAGTATCCCGTCTTTTAAATCAGATGTCTGCTTTACAAATTTAGGTGGGTCTAATATGACAATATCAAATGATTCTTTTGCTTCAATATATTCTTTAAGTGATGCAAAGACATTTTGTCTTTTTATTTCATATCTGCTTTTTTCTATATTGTTTAGTAACATGTTTTCTCTTAGTATTTCCAGCGAATCTATAGATGTATCTATATTTACTACTTTTTTGGCTCTGTTTTTTAATGCATGTAAACCAAATCCGCCAGTATAACAAAAACAATTTAGAATATTCTTATTACTTGAAATTTTACCTAAAAAATATCTATTCTCCCTTTGATCTAGATAAAATCCTGTTTTATGTCCTTTTTTTATATCAACATAAAATTTAACATCCTTTTCTTGAATTTCTATTTTATCTGAAATTTCCCCGGATAATATCCTGCTTACTGGATTTAAACCTTCTTTTAACCTGACATCCATATCAGATCTTTCATATATACCATATGGATTTATTTCTTTTATTAAATAGGATAAAACTATATCCTTTATTTTTTCTGCCCCACAACTTAAGAATTGGCAAACAATATATCCATTGTAATAGTCTATTATAAGCCCAGGAAGAAAATCGCCTTCAGAATTAACAATCCTGTATGCATTGGAATTAATTAAGGGCTCCATATCTTTTCTATAGGAATATGCCCTGTGCATCCTCTTAAAAAAGAACTCCTCATCAATTTTTTTATCAACCATTCCAAAGGATAACATCCTAACACGTATCTGGGACCTAGGGGAATACCAACCATATCCCAACTCTTCTTTTTTATAAGACAAAACCAATACCACATCACCATATCCTGGATCACCAACGACCTTTGAGATAGCCCCAGAAAATACCCAGGGATGTCTTCTTTTAACTGGGATTTCCCTTGATTTTTTTAAGATTACTATTTTTTCTCCCATTTTTCTCAGTAGATCACTTCAAGTCCAATCTCTTTTTTTAATCCATTAATAAAGTGTTCCAACTCCTCTTTTTGGTCTTCTAGGTAAGAAATCTTTATAATTGCTTCAAATCTATCAATTACACTCATGTAGCACAGGTTTTCATAGCTTTCCAAAATAAACTTAAAATATCCAATTTGATCCCTTGGGATCTTTACATACAACCGTTTTGAATAGATCATAGGAGTTTTGCACCTTGCTCTGTGACAACCACCATATGTTCCCATCTCACACCGCCCCACTCGGGGAAGTAAAGCCCTGGTTCTATGGTTACAACCATACCTGGTTTAAATATTTTATTGTTTCTAGGACCAACAGCTGGAGCTTCGTGGGTGTCTAAACCAATGCCATGGCCAAGGGCATGGGTAAAATTATCACCTACACCATTTTCATTGAAAAAATCTTTTACTAAAAAAAATAAATCCTTAATCATCATCCCAACTTTTAAATTCTCTATTGCCAGCCTCTGCGCACTTATAACCAAATCCAGCACCCTGGAAAAATAATCGGGCACTTTATCTCCAACCCAAAAGGTCCTTGTTTGGTCAGAGCAATAATCTTTATATCTTCCCCCAATATCTATAAGCAAACATCCATTTTCCTGCACTTTAATTTTACCAGGAATATAATGGGGCTGTGCTGCATTCTTCCCATATGCAACAATGGGATTAAAGGCCATTTCTGTAGCCCCAAAATCCCTGAAGATTTTTTCTATTTCCCATGCCAGTTCCTCTTCTGTAACTCCAATAAGCTCCATTGAGTTTAGTTTATCAAATACATTGTGGTTTATTTTTACTGATTCTTTAATAAAATTTATTTCGTCCTCATCTTTTATTTCCCTTAAAGATTCGACTATTCCCTTATATGGATGTAAATTTACAGATTCTGAAAGGGATTTATAAAACTCATATGTCATTATATTTGGCTCAAAACCAATATCTTTTAACTTATTTTTTATTAAGAATTTCTTAATTTCTTCTTCCTTATTGCTTGTATAAATAAATAAATAATCTTTATCCCATAATTTTTGAGCAGTTTCAAAATATCTTGGATCTGTTAAAAGATAATCTTCATTATTGGGTAAAATCAATATACAACCAGCACTTTCATTACATTGGGGATCGTGTAATTCAAATCCACTTAAATAAAATCTATTTGCAGGATGCAACACTAAGTATGCATCAAGATTTAACTCTTTTATCTTCTTTTTAACTTTTTCTCTCCTTTTAATAAATCTGTCCATCTATCTAACCTCTTATTTATTTTTGACCCTTGCAAATATCAAAAATCCAGTGTGCGCAACCATCCTATCATCAGGCCTAAACCTTTCATAAATTGGTTTATATCTTCTAAGCATTATCTCAACCACGTCTATATCAATAAAAGGTCCTTTTTCTAAAGCCTCTAGCAACTTAGTAACCTGATTAGTTGTGGGGAGCAAAAATCCAACTACACTTCCATTTTTTACTACTTCAGCAAGCTGCTCTACATATAACCAGGGCTCCCTTACATCTAAAAAGCCACAATCCATACTTTTAAATCCAAAACCTTCACTTATATCTCTCACCTCTAACACCACCCTGGATTCAAGACCAGCCTTGGTTAAATTTTTTTTACACAATGATACAAATTCCTCCCTTCTATCAAAACTATAAACCTTTCCAGTCTCACCAACCATATAGGCAAAAGACATGGTAAGGGAACCAGAACCACATCCAGCCTCAACCACCTTACTCCCTGGTCCAACTCCAAGCCGAACTAGAATATAGCCAATGTCCTTGGGATAAATAATTTGAGTCTTTCTCTCTATATTTTTTATCAAATCATAGAGTGTTGGTTTTAAAATATGGTAAACTTTACCTAGATGAGTCTTAATTTCATCACCAAAATCCTTTTCCAAGACCTCTGAGATATCGATCTTTCCATGGTGGGTGTGGAGCTCCTTTCCTGCCTCAACTGTCATAAGATATTTCTTGCCTTGGGGGCTAACCAGTTGTATTAATTCTCCAGGGGATATCATTTATACATCTCCTACTAATTTGGTAAAATTATGCTCATAAATCAAATTCATATATCCATAATCCCCTTAGGTCAACTTTTACACGTAACTGCATATTTTTTTGTTTATTTAAAGAAAACAAACAGGAGAGAGCTGTAAGAATGGCCATAAAAAGAAGACAGATGTTAATTTCAATATTACCAGGGGAACTAATTGAGGTGGCATTAATTAAAGACCACACACTTGATGAATACTATGTTGAGATGCTAAGTACCCATAAAATAAAGAGAAATATATATAAAGGGGTGATCCACAATATAGACACATCTCTTCAGGCGGCATTTGTAAATTATGGGGACAAGAGAAATGGATTTTTACAAATAGATGAGATACACCCAGATTACTATACATCAGACTTAAGGCCACAAAAGGGACAGAAATTCCCGCCAATTCAAAGGGTATTAAAGCCTGGTCAGGAGATATTGGTCCAGATAGTAAAAGAACCCACTGAAAATAAAGGTGCATTTTTAACTACTTATCTCACCCTTCCTGGCAGATATCTTGTCTTAACTCCAGGGAAAGAACAGGTGGCTATTTCAAGGAAGATTGAAGATGATGAAGAGAGACAACGACTTAAAATGGTAATCAATGAGTTCAAGCTGGAACCAGGATTGGGAGTAATAGTGAGGACTGTAAGTGAAGGTCAAAACAAAACAAACCTATTTCGGGATCTCCAATTTCTAACAAGACTCTGGAAGGACATCAAAAAAAAGGCCATGGAAGAATCTGCCCCTTGCCTTATTTATGAAGAAAAGGATCTGGCATTTAGGGCAATTAGAGATTATCTAACCTCTGATGTCAAACATATATGGGTGGACAATAAAGATGTAGCGCGCAAATTAGAAGAATATGTGAATCTTGTATTTCCAAGACGAAAAAACATGGTGAAGTGTTATCTATGTGATGAGATTGACCTATTTGACAAATTCCATATAAAAGATCAAATAAAAAAAATCTTTGATAGACGGGTAAAATTACCTTCAGGAGGAGAAATAGTAATAGACCAAACAGAGGCCCTAACTGCTATTGATATAAATTCAGCAAAGGTTTCTGGTGAATCTTCTTTTAAGGACATGGCATACAAGACAAACTTAGAGGCCACAAAAGAGATCGCCAATCAACTGAGATTGCGGGACATAGGTGGACAAATTGTAATAGATTTTATAGAGATGAAAGATAAAAAATATGCCAGGGAGGTTGAAAAACAACTTAAAACATACCTTAAAAATGACAAGGCCAGAACCTCTGTGGGCAAAATATCTAAATTTGGGCTTTTGGAAATTGTAAGGCAAAAAATGGGCTCATCAGCAATCTCCAGTATATATAAAGAGTGTCCAAAATGTAAGGGAATGGGACATGTGGTGAGTATAGAGTGGAGAGCTGCCCAGGTACTAAAAAACATCCACAAACAGATTTCAAAACAAGATTCACCTAATCCCTTAGAATATATCCTTGAAAAGGAACTGTGTCTTTATCTTTTGAACAACAAAAAACAAACCTTAATTGATATGGAAAAAAAATACCATAAAAAAATTTTAATAGAAGAGATATAAGCCATGAAAAAAAAGAGAATTTTACTCCACATATGTTGTGGGCCATGTGCAATTTACCCTATACAAATATTAAAACAAGAAGGATTTGAAATTTTAGGTCTTTACTATAATCCAAACATCCACCCATTAAAAGAGTATTTAAAAAGAAAACAAGCGCTTCAAACTGTTTCAAAAGAATACAACATAAAAGTAATTTATAAAGACGATGAATATAATCCCATTAATTATTTTAGAGAAGTTATTTATAGAGAAAACAATAGATGTTTTTATTGTTATCACATGAGAATTGAAAAGACTATATCTATAGCCAGAAGGGGAAAATTCGACTATTTTACAACTACACTTTTATATAGTAAATTTCAAAAGCACGATACCATAAGCACTTTATGTAAAGACCTATCAAAAAATAAGGGTGTAAAATTTTATTATCACGACTTTAGAGAAGGATGGAAAATTGGAATCGAAGAAAGCAAAAATTTAGGTATATATAGGCAACAATATTGTGGTTGTATCTTTAGTGAATTTGAAAGATACAAAAATGAATTAAAAACATAAAAATTATGTTGTTATATATACACTTTCCCTTTTGCAAGTCCAAGTGTATTTATTGTAGTTTTTATTCTGTAAAAATCAATGATGAATTAGTAAAGTTATATTTAAATGGATTGTTTGAGGAAATTAAATATTGGAAAGACAAATTACCTGATGTTAAATTTAAGTCAATATACATTGGTGGTGGTACGCCCAGTATCTTGAAATTAGAATATTTAGACCAGATAATTAATGCATTATTTAAGAATTTTAAATTTGAAAACTACATAGAGTTTAGCTTTGAAGGCAATCCAGATTCCCTTAAAGATTTAGTTTATCTAAAGGAATTAAAAGGTTTTGGTGTCAATAGAATTAGTATTGGCATTCAAAGTATAAGAGATAATTATCTCAAGTTCCTTGGAAGGACACATAGTGCAAAGGACGGAATATTTTCAGTGAAACTTTGCAATCTGGCAAAATTTGAGAATATTAACATAGATCTCATATGGGGTCTTCCAGAGCAAACAGTGGCCTCATGGTTGCACGACTTAAGACAAATATGCAAATTAGATATCCAGCACATATCCTGCTATGGTCTAACAGTTGAAAAAGACACAAAATTGCACACCATGGTGAAGAAAAACATGGTGAAATTACCTAATGAAAATAGACTTGCTTCATTATACATAGGTGGTGCTGATTTTTTAGAATCTAGAGGATTTATTCAATATGAAATATCTAATTTTTCTAAACTGGGGTATGTCTGTATGCACAATATGGGCTATTGGGAACAAATGGACTATCTTGGACTTGGTCCATCAGCGGTCTCAACCATAGGGAACAAAAGATGGGAAAATTCTAAAAATATTGTGGAATATTCTCAAAACCCTTGCAGGCGCAAAGAAATAAAATTAGATAAAAAAGACCATATAAATGAATTTATAATGCTTAGCCTAAGGACAACACGAGGACTAAATCTTAAAGAATATGCCAAAAAAACTGGCGAAAATTTCTGGAAAAAACACCATAAAATGATCAATTTACTTCATAGAAACAATCTGGTAAAAATAAGAAAGGGATATTTAAGTCTAACTAAAAATGGTTTTTTAGTGAGTAATTCTATAATTGGAAATTTTTTTATTTAAACATGAGTGTTTCAAATATCTCTCTAATAGGCATGCCTGGTTCTGGGAAGTCAACAATTGTCAAAAAACTTGCCAGGGCACTGAACTTTACCTGGATCGACACTGACTTATTAATTGAATCCTGGTTTGGCACATCTCTACAGGAGATAAGAGATAGGCTGGGAAATAAAAATTTTTTAAAAGCCGAAGAATTTATTGTTTTAAATTTATATGTCAACAAGTGCGTAATTGCAACAGGTGGAAGCGTTGTTTATAGTAAACATGCTATGAAATACTTAAAAAGGTTAGGACCAGTAATTTATTTAAGATGCAGCTTAGAGGAAATTAAACACCGTGTATCAAAAAATCCAGAACGTGGACTTGTAATAGAAAAAGGTCAGGATTTATCGGACTTATACAGAGAAAGGACACCCTTATACCAAAGTTATTGCGATTTTGTAGTAGATACTGACAAATTAAGTGTAAATCAATGCATTGAAAAAATTGTAAACTGGATACAACATGAAAAAAAACAAGATAAAAAATAAAACTCTCATTTCAAAACAAAAGCAAAACCTATTTCTTCAATTAGAAGAGTTGTATAATCACATGGAATCTACCTATAATGATATTGCAAATAAGATTGGACTTACGTGTGATAGCTGTGAAAATAACTGTTGTACAAGCTATTTCCAGCACCATACACACATTGAATGGGCATATTTATACAAGGGGTTAAAATCTTTATCAGATACTAAACAAGAAGAAATCTTTATGAGAGCAAAAGATTATGTTAAACTAGCAGAAAAAAAATTATTACAAAATGAACCAATCAAAATAATGTGCCCTTTAAATGAAAAGGGAAAATGTATTCTCTACAAATACAGGCTCATGATATGCAGATTGCATGGCATTCCAAATGTTGTGAAAATGCCAAATGGTGTTATGAAAAAATTTTCTGGATGCTACAGATGTGTACAAATAACTAAAGACAAGCCATATTTCCCTATAATGGATAGGACTCCATTTTACATTAAGTTAGCAGAATTAGAAAGAAAGTTTAAAAGACTTTTAGAAAAACCCCTAAAAAAAGTAGATCATACCCTTGCAGAGATGATTGTATTAGGAGAACCAAGATGAAAAAAAATAAATTAATCTTATTTTTAATTATCATACTTAATTCATGTTCAACGCCAATGGTATTACATCTAAAAAAGAATAGGTTACTCACAAATCAATCCCAAATTTTAACCATGAAATACATTGAATTTCACTACACATGCTATCAAAAGGGAAGTAATTTTTATGTAAAAGGATTTGCATATCCAAGGAGAGAAAAATTGCCCCCTTGGGGAGACACCCTAGATGAATTGTGGTTGGGGATATACCTCTGTGATAAGTATGGAAAGGTATTGGCCCAGGACATAAACGTGTATTCACCTCAAAAAATAAACAATAAAGGACTTTTCTTTGAATTTAAACTAGAGCCCAAAAATTTTGGGGCACCTGGTCCTTTATACATTACCTTTGGATATCGTCTAAAAATAATTGGAAGCTTAAAAAATCAGCCCAAGGTATTTTTTGCCATTGAAAAGGCCATTGAATAAATCTTACTTATACCTATATACAATCCTTCCCCTTGTTAAATCATAAGGTGAGAGTTCTACCTTCACCTTATCACCTGGCAAGATTCTAATATAATATTTTCTCATCTTGCCAGAAATATGACCTAATACTTCGTGGCCATTTTCTAACTCCACCTTAAACATTGCATTGGGTAAGGCCTCTTTTACAATTCCAGTTACTTCAATGCTTTCTTCTTTTGCCATAATCTGTCCTCCTTTTTATAAGTTTTTCCAGCTAAGTTTTATATGTTCAACATCATTAAATTCCAGAATTGCATACCCTTTTGGATTCCCTTTAGCATATGTAAAACTACCTGGATTTAAAATATACTTTGTCTTTGAAACCTCCTTAAAAAAACGCATGTGTGTATGTCCAAAGAACAAAAAATTTACATCATCAGAGAACCGCTTTGTAATATCTCTTTCAATGTTGGAAAAGTCAAGATCATATCCATGCAAAAAACCAAATTTTATATTATTTAATTTTATTTCTTGCTGTGAAGGTATATTTTGGGTCCATGCTCCAAAGTCCATATTGCCGCACACCCCAAAAAATTTGGGATGAGAATTTAAATACAAATACACATCTTCATTGGTATAATCACCAAGATGAAATATGGCATCCATATCATATAATGTGGATTCAAATTCTTTAATAAGGATGTTATTTGGCACTGACATATGGGTATCTGAAATTACTGCAATTTTCATTTTTCCTCCAATCAACAAAAATTTTATTCACGCTCATCAGACTCAGCTACCTCAAAATATAGCTGAAATTTTAAGGGTAAGTTAAAGGATCTCATTACATCTACATATGGTTCCCCCTGTTTTATCAATGAAATAACCTTATTTGACAATTTTCCATCTCCCAAAATAGAGTTTAAAACAATATCCTGCACCCTACCATCTGGATTGATTTTAACAGTGACCAAGACTGAACCAGTGGTGTCAATTACACTATTTTTCCAAAGCAAATCAATTTTTTTTTTAAATTCTCTAATGCAAGAGCCAGATTCTCATCCTTTACTGGACTTTTTAAAAGTCTGCCTTTAATACTTCTCTGTTCATATGGATAGGTTGAAATTGAAAATTTTTTAACTCTATTTTTCTTTATATTTGCCCTATTTGCACTGTTATTTTTTTTGGATACATTGTATAAAGTCAATATTAAATCTTCTTTTGATAATTTAATAGAACTTATCACAAAAAAACTTAGGTGGAGTAACAGGGACAACAAAAATGCACTACATAGCCATTTTATTTTTTGCCGTTTTTTGTTGCCCACCAATCTTTATCTACTCCTTGAAACCACCAATCTGTGTGGTCAGTTTCCAGTATTTTTTCAGCTAACTCGCGTCCTGCATCAGTCCTGAGCCTTTCAAGTGCATATTTTATCCATGTCTCAGCATAGGGATTTCCAAGGTCCATCTGTTCTTTTAAATTCAATATAAGATCTAATTGATCTGCATCTTGTGCAATTTCAGCTTCCTTTGATTCCACCTCTTCAAGTTCTGTAAGCAAAGGTAGTACCAAATCTTCCAAAGGGGTATTTTTTAGGGCATCAGATATTGCCTTGTTTTCTTTTGCCCTGTTATATCTCCTATACACATAATTAAAATCACCAGTCCTTGCCTCATGTAAATCATGAAACAGACACATAAGCACTATTTTTTTCCAGTCTAAATTCTCCTTTATACCAAGAATAAGACCTATAATTGCGGTCCTATAGGAATGTTCTGCAACATTTTCTGAACCAGATCCCAAAAACTGATATCCAGTCCTTGGGGTCTTTTTTAACATACCCACTTCAAATAAAAAATCTGCAATTCTTTTTAAAAGAAAGTCTTTTTCCACTCCTTTTTGCATAGCTACTACTCCATATTTCATTATCTTCCACAACACTTTTTATATTTTAAACCACTGCCACAAGGGCAGGGATCATTTCTTCCAATCTTTTTTCCCTTTCTCCTATAAGGTGTTCTTTTTGGCTCCTCTTCTGTATTATCAGAATACCTTAGATCCTTTGTCTGGTCCTCATGTTTTAGGTCTTCTTCTGATACTTCCTGAAACTTAATATGGGTTAGGGCCTTAATTGTATTTTCCTTTAAAAGATATAACATCTCTTGAAATAGCTCAAATCCTTCTTTTTTGTATTCTTGTTTTGGATCCTTTTGACCATAACCCCTAAGGCCTATTCCTTCCCGCAGATAATCCATATTTAGAAGATGTTCTTTCCAGAACCTGTCTAAATTTTCAAGCAAAAAGAACCTGAGTATATCTTGATAATGTTCCCCTGCCTTTATTTTTAGTTCTTCAATGATCTTTTCCACCTGTTTTTTTACTTCTTCTTTAGATGGAAAAGAATCTTTCTTAAGTTCAATGTATCTATCTAATCCAAAGACTTCTATGAGCTTTTTATTTATAAACTCAATATCTTCTTCCTTTGCCTTATTCTTTTTTTGCTCTATGTCAAAATAGATATCATCTATAAGGTCATCTATAAATTCAAAAACAGTTGGTTCTAAGTCCTCAGCTACCATCCATTCTTTTCTCTTTCTGTATATCACCAGCCTTTGCTGATTTAACACATCGTCATATTCTAAGAGTTGTTTTCTTATGTCAAAATTTTGCTCTTCCACCCTCCTCTGGGCATTTTCTATTGCCTTTGAAATTAATTTATTTTCAATAGGCTGTCCTTCATCAACCCCAAGTTTATCCATAAATGAAGAGATTTTATCTGATCCAAAGAGCCTCAAAAGGTCGTCTTCCAAAGACAGATAAAACCTTGAGCTACCAGGATCTCCCTGTCTTCCTGCCCTTCCCCTTAACTGATTATCTATTCTCCTGGATTCGTGCCTCTCTGTTCCCAAAATATGGAGGCCACCTAGCTCTCTTACCCCTTCACCCAGTTTTATATCAGTTCCTCTACCTGCCATATTTGTGGCAATTGTGACCCTTCCTTTTTCACCTGCCTTGGCCACAATCTCTGCTTCCCTCTCGTGGTGTTTTGCATTTAACACTTCATGGGGAATCTTTAGTTTTTTTAGCCTCTTTGAAATAAGTTCAGACTTTTCTATTGAAGTTGTTCCCACCAAAACTGGCCTGCCCTGCTTATGCAGGTCAACTATCTCCTTTACAATGGCATTAAATTTCTCCTTCTGGGTCTTATATATAACATCTGGATAATCAATCCTTATCATTGGCTTGTTAGTTGGGATAACAACAACATCCAGGTTATAAATCTCTTTAAATTCCACTGCCTCTGTATCAGCAGTACCAGTCATACCAGCTAATTTGTTATACATCCTAAAAAAATTCTGAAAGGTGATGGTGGCCAAGGTCTGATTTTCTTGCTGAATTTTGACCCGTTCCTTTGCCTCTAAGGCCTGGTGAAGGCCATCACTATATCTTCTGCCAGGCAAGACCCTGCCTGTAAACTCATCAACAATTAAGACTTCTCCATCTCTTACAATATAATCCACATCCCTTTGAAACAAATAATGGGCCTTTAATGCCTGCAAAATATGGTGCTGATAGGTTATGTTCTTTGGATCAAATAAATTATCAAGACCCAATATCTCCTCACATCTCATCACACCTTCTTCTGTCAACAAAACAGTCTTGTACTTTTCATCTACTGTAAAATCCCTATCTTTTTTTAGTTTTGGAATAATTGCATTGATCTTTTTATAAAGTGAAGTGGATTCCTCAGCAGGACCTGAAATGATCAGCGGAGTCCTGGCTTCGTCAATTAAAACTGAATCTACCTCGTCAACAATGGCATAGTGAAGGTCCCTTTGAACAAGCTGTTCTGGATAAAATTTCATGTGATCCCTTAAATAATCAAAACCAAATTCATTGTTTGTACCATATGTAATATCACAATTATATGCCTCTTTTCTCTCTTCATCTTCCATATTAGATAAAATAACCCCAACAGTGAGTCCTAAAAATTTATATATCTCCCCCATCCATTCAGCATCTCTTTTTGCCAGGTAATCATTTACAGTAACCAGGTGGCAGCCCTTGCCTTCAAGGCTATTTAAAACAAGGGGCATAGTGGCAACTAATGTCTTTCCCTCACCAGTCTTCATTTCTGCAATCTTTCCCTGATGAAGGGCAATTGCCCCCATTACCTGCACATCAAAATGTCTCATGCCCAGTGTCCTTTTTGCCGCCTCCCTAACAAGGGCATAAACTTCAGGCAAAAGGTCATCTAGACTCCTTCCTTTTTCAACTTCTTCTCTGTATTTATTTATTTTTCCAGGAAATTCATGATCCTTTAATTTGACCATCTCCTGTTCAAAGCTATTTACCCTGTCCACAAGAGGACGAATAGATTTTAAATATCTCTCATTCTTTGTTCCAAAAATCTTTCTAGCCAAAAAATCTAAAAAAAACATACCTGTCTCCTCAAAAAAATTTATTTACACATAATGACTTGAGACTAAAATTCAAATAATTCTAACCAATGATACACTCGCTTAAAATCGCCAGTTAGACAAAATTGCATAATACATCCAGAACACCCAGATACAATTATTTCGTCCTTTGCTACATTTTCCCAAAATCTTTCACCCAATATATCACACAATCTGGGATTTTCCAATCTCGTACACCCCCCAAAACCACAACAATCACTAAGTGATCTGTATTTAATTTTAAAATTATCCAAAAATTCCAAGAAACTCTTGTATATTTTATCGTCTAAATGACATGGCTTATGAAAAAGAAATTTATGCGAATTTTCAGTAATCTCTATACTTTCAATATTTGCAATAAGTTCTGTCATATATGTAAGAGAGCTTAGCCAATTATCTCTTAGAATTTCATCTTCAATAAGTGATGCATTTTTTCTTAAATATGACCAGCATGTAGCACAAAACACGAGTATTTTGGGATTTCCAAGTTGTTGCCAGAGTTTTACATTAGAATTAAAAACTTCTCTAGCACCTTTTATATCACCAGCAAAAAACATGGGATATCCACAACACTCCCATTTAAGTATATCTTCTACATTATAAAATAATCCTGCGATATTAGATGCAGCCTCAAGCCAATTCTTTTTTAAGTAAGTTCCTACACAACCTCCAAAAATAACCGCCCGTTGTTTTTGTTTTTTATTTTTAAAGACCTTTATTTTAAAAAGACCTTTCTTATCTCTTTTCTTATCTCTATTTTCAAAAAAATTCCCAAGCTGTTTTATTTTTTTTAAATGGGGAATTATATCTTTTATTTTGAATCCATTTTTGATCAATGGAGATAACTCAGGTAAATGTTTTACTATTTTCAAATACAGCCATCTTCTAAAATTAGGCGATAAAGACCTTATATTAGCGACCTTATTTGGGATATCGATCCCCTGTGTACAAACATCATAACATTTTAAACAGCCAACACAATTTCCTAAAATTCTATCAACATTTTTTATATCAAGACCCTTTTTTTGTATCTGAGAATAGACAAATGCCTTTGCCCTGGGAGAATATTCCTCAAATTGAGTTACATTAAAGACAGGACAAACTTCAAGACACTTTCCACAAAGAAGACAATAATCTTGATAAAACTTTTCCATATTTCTTTCTCAAATCAATAATCACGATTCACAAATCACCACTCACCAATCACCAATCACGATTCACGATTCACAATTTACCAATCACCAATTACAAATCACGATTCACGATTCACGAATCACGATTTACAAGCACCAATTCAAAGAAGTTTTTGGATGATATAGCATAAAGACCATACAATCAAGCATGGATACCTTGGACTCTAAATTTCCCATCTAAAAAGCCCAAATTTTATCTATATAAAATTAAATCCAGTTTACTCCTTGACAAGAAAAAATTTTAAGGTTTAACAGGAAGTGAAAAACGGAGTTTTGGGTTGCTATAAAAATTTGATATTAACAAACATAAAAAGGAGTATTTTTATGACAGCCAAATTAATTAAAGGAACAGAAATTAGAGAAGAGATCCTTGCAGAAATTGAACAAGAGGTAAAAGAAATCAAAGAAAAACATGGAGTAGTACCTGGACTTGTAACTATCTTGGTTGGAGACAACCCAGCATCAGTCTCTTATGTAACCCTTAAAATCAAAACTGCAAAACGCCTTGGATTTCATGAAGTTCAAGATACAAGACCAGCAGACATCTCAGAAAAAGAACTACTTGATTTAATTGATAAATACAACAAAGACGACAGTATCCACGGAATATTAGTACAACTTCCTCTTCCAAAACACATTAATGAAAAAAAGGTATTAAATGCCATTGACCCAGACAAGGACGTTGACGGTTTCCATCCTGTAAACGTTGGAAGGCTAATGATTGGAGGCGATGAAGTCAAATTTCCACCATGCACACCAGCTGGTATTCAGGAACTCATTGTTCGCTCTGGAGTTGAGACAAAAGGTGCAGAAGTGGTGGTTGTTGGTAGGTCCAATATTGTTGGAAAACCAATTGCAGTTATGATGATGCAAAAAGGTAGAGGCGCAAATGCAACTGTTACTGTGGTTCATACAGCAACAAAGGATTTGGCTTCCCATTGTAAAAGGGCAGATATCTTGATCGTTGCCGCAGGTGTTCCTGGCCTTGTTAAACCTGAATGGATCAAACCAGGTGCATGCGTAATAGACGTTGGAGTCAACAGGGTTGGAGAAAAACCAAGTAAGAAAGATCCAAATAAAATGGTTCCAATCTTAAGGGGAGATGTTGATTTTGAGGCAGCAAAAGAGGTTGCTGGTTGGATCACACCTGTTCCAGGTGGCGTAGGTCCAATGACAATTACAATGCTTATGAAAAATACACTCCGTTCTTTGAAATTCAAACTTGGAATAGCATAAAAATTTATGGGTTAGGGGGTTTATTGGGTTTAGGGTTGAGGGTTAAATTGTTCAACGTTCAACGTTCGATGTTCAATGTTTAAGGAACCTAGAACTTAGAACATAAAACTTAGAACCTTCTTACTTAGAGGATTAAACCCAACAAACCCAATATCCCCCTTTATCCTCCCCATTTTAACAGTTATCCCTTAATACTTTTAAGCATCATATTTACTACTTCTGATATATTTAAATTAGACGTATCAATTATCAAAGCATCCTCAGCAGGTTTTAGGGGAGCGATTTCTCTGGATGAATCTTGTTTATCCCTTTTTTCTATATCCTTTAAAATCTTTTCATAATCCGCATCAAACCCCATTTCTCTTAATTGCTCAAACCTCCTTTTTGCCCTTATCTTTGCCGATGCTGTTAAAAAAAACTTAAAGTCTGCATCCTTAAACACAACTGTCCCCATATCCCTACCTTCGGCTACCAGTGAGTGCTTTTTGGCTATTTCTCTCTGCTGAGCGGTCAAATATTTTCTCACAAAGGGCTCTTTGGCCACCTTTGATGCAACAAAGCCTATTTCCTCACTCCGTATCTCATCCCCCAAAATTTTATTATTCATGGCCAAAGAAAAATCTTCTCCGTTATACACAAGATCAAACTTCAAGGAAGATAAAATTTCTTCTAATTTATCAAAATCTTTAGGCAAATTACCTAAGATTAGGGCCACACCTCGATACATTGCACCAGTATCTAAATAGGCAATATTTAATTTTTTAGCCAAAATCTTTGCAACAGTAGTCTTTCCAGACCCTGCAGGCCCATCTATGGTAATTATAATTCTTTTGGATTTTTCCATTTAACCACCCTGTAAAATTTGTTTTAGATAATGGATAAATAACTTGTTTTCATCTTCTCTTCCAACCGATACCCTGAGATAATCATCTAAGCCATAAGATTTAAGTGGTCTTATAATAATACCCTTTTTTAATAACTCCTCAAAAACAACATTAGCATCAATAGGTGGTTTAAACATCAAAAAATTGGCCTGGGATGGATATAGTGTACAGTCAAGTTTTTCCATCTCTTCTTTTAGATATTTTCTACCTTTAATTACTGTATTTCTTGTGTGTTCTATAAAGGTAAAATCATCTAGCACTTCTATTGCAGCCTTTTCTGCCATCAAGTTTACGCTAAAGGGAAGTTTTACCCTTTTTATGTAATCTGATAGTTTAAAAGGTAAAATTCCATATCCTATCCTTAATCCTGCCAGCCCATATAATTTAGAAAATGTCCTGATCACCACCAAGTTTTTATTATCTAATACATGGTTTATACATGAACAATTTTCTGGATCATCGCAAAATTCAACATACGCCTCATCAACCACTACTAAGATATTTTCAGGAATTTTGCATAAAAATTCAATTATATCTTCTGAGGACACACAATATCCAGATGGATTGTCTGGATTTGTGATAAATATAATTTTGGTATTCTCATCTATCGCATCTAACATCCTTTTAAAATTAAAGGAAAAATCCTTATTTAAAGGAACATACTTAACAGAGATCCCATGGAATTTTCCCTGCATCCTATATATGGAAAAACTTGGATCAAACACCACTATATTGTCTCTATAAGGAACAGCCAACACCCTTATAATGAGATCAATTATCTCATCTGAACCATTTGTAACCACAATACACTCATCAGGGACGTTTAAAATATCAGATAGTTTCCCAACTAATTCTGGATTCCCACTTTGAGGATACCTAAATGCATAAGGACTAAACTTTTTAATAACCTCCACAACACGTGAAGACGTTCCTAAAGGATTTTCATTGCTTGCCATTTTTATTACATTGGCCAAATTGTATTTCTTCTTTATCTCCTCAATGGATAGCCCAGGAGAATATGGAGAAAAATCAAGTAGTTCTTTTCTAATCTCTAGCATTAATCCTCCCAATTAGAACCTTTTCTTAAGATAAATTAAAATCCACAATCTTCATTTATCAAAATTATCTTTATCCTCTTTGGTGGAAAAGATTTTTCAGTTATGACCCATACATTGCACACCCTATCTGGACTATTGCAATCCTCACACTTAAGGGTCTTTGCGCAGGGTGTCTTTCTATTGAGCCTAAGTGTATTTATTGGAGCTGCAAATCCCTTTATCCTATTTATTGCCTCTTCAAGGTCTGTGACTATTTTGTTTCTCCCAATTAAAAGGGTCACATACCTGGGACCAAAGGCTATACCACCTACCCTATTGCCATATCCATCTAAATTAACTAACACTCCATCTTCAGTTACTGCATTGGTACCTGTGATAAAAAGATCAGATAAAAGGGCCTGCCTCCTTCTCTCAATAAATTCATCCTTTGGAATGGTCCTGTCATAGGTATCTATTACTTCATAATCTTTTGATTCTTTGAAAAAAGAATATATACCAGAATCTACTACAGTTAGAGATCCTCCAAATGATATTTTTTTAATATCTTCTAATTTATTTAAAATCTCCTTTATAAATAGCTGTTTTACGTCAGAAAGTCTTGGCGCAATAAATACTTCAAAATTATTTTTTTCTAAAGCTTGTTTTAATAAATTTAGTTTTTTTTCCCAAAAATTATCCAGCATATCTTTTGTATTCATACTACACCTCCAAATATAATAAATTAATACGCCTTTCCTGGATTCATAATGTTATTTGGATCAAAAATACTCTTTATTTTTCTCATAAGATTTATTTCTGTATTTGAAATCTGTTTGTCAATTAGATCCAATTTCAAAATCCCAACACCATGTTCTCCAGAAATAGTACCACCTATTTCTATGGTCTTTTGTAATATTTTGTAACTTACTTTATGTGCAGTTTTTTCCATATCATCACTGTACATTATATTTACATGTATATTCCCATCTCCTAGATGTCCAAAACAAAGTATAGGTATATTAAATTTTTTTCCTACAGACTTAGACTCATTTATGATTATTGGTACTTTAGATCTTGGGACACAAATATCCAGTGCTATTTTCTTTTCACCCATCTTATGGGATGCTGGATTTATAAGACGCCTAACCTCCCATAATTCTTCTTCTCTTTTTTTATCTCCACCCCTCTCATAATATTTAATATCCAGCTCTTTAAATAATTTTTCACAATTATAAATCGCCCCTTCCACCTCTTTTTCATTGCCGTCAAACTGTAATAAAAGCATTGCGTCAATACTTTTGGGTATCTCCACTTTACCAAGTTGTCTTATACAATTTAAGACGTCTTTATCCATAAATTCCATTGCCACTGGAATTAGTCCTGTCTTTAGAATCTTTGCTGCGACCTCTATGAGTCGTTCCAGGGAATTAAACCCAACCAAAATAGATATGGATCTATCTGGCAGGGGCAAAAGTCTTAAAATTATCTTTGTAAAAAAGCCCAATGTCCCCTCTGAGCCAATCATAAGAGATTTAAGATCTAACCCTACTACATCTTTATGCGACCTACCTCCAAGGGAAAGAATCTCTCCTCCAGGAATACACACATCCAATCCCAATACATAATCCTTAGTGACCCCATACTTTACAGCGCGAAGCCCACCTGCGTTTTGGGATACATTGCCTCCAATAGTGGAAATTTTAGCTGATGCTGGATCTGGAGGATAAAATAAGGATTTTTGTTTTAAGACCCTTTGAAGATCTCCAGTAACTACCCCAGGTTCTACTTCTGCCACATAGTCTCTATCATCTATATCCAAAATCCTGTTGAGCTTCAACGTAGAGACAACTATTCCGCCATAAACAGGGACACAAGCGCCAACAACATTGGTTGCCCTTGCCCTGGGTATAATTGGGATTTTATTTTTATTTGCCCATTTAAGTAATTCTTTTACTTGACTAACTGAGGAGGGTCTAACAACTATAGAAGGCCATGCAAATTTTTTGCTTGCATCTGTTCCAAATATTAAAATCTTTTCTCTTTCAAACAATACATCTTGTTCTCCAAAAAGAGAGAACAAAAATTTTTTATGTTCTTTTTTTAGCTTAAATGTCATGGCTACTTATATTTAGACATTTCCCTTGCAATGTCCATCTTTATAGCCTTTCTCTTTAATTCTTCCCTTCTATCCCTAATATTTCTACCCCTACATAAGGCAATTTCTACCTTTGCCCACGGACCCTTTAAGTAGATTTTCAGGGGTATAACTGTAAGCCCTTTTTGTTGAACCTTTCCCTGGAGGGATAAGATCTCCCGTTTGTGGAGCAAGAGTTTTCTATCTCGCTCAGGTTCATGGCCAAGATAAGAGGCCTTTTCATAGGGTGCGATGTGAAGACCTATTAAATAGGCCTCTCCTTTGTGAAATCTTACATAGCTATCTTTAAAATTCACCTTCCCTTGTCTAATGGACTTGATTTCTGAGCCCGTTAAAACCAGACCTGCCTCACGCTTCTCTAAAATATCATAAAAGTGAAAGGCCTTTTTATTGGTTGCTATGACTTTTATTTTTTCCTTTTGCGACATAACTCATTTGTCCTATGTTCCATGTTGTATGTTCAAAGTTCAATGTTCTATGTTCAAGGTTCGATGTTCTACGTTCAAAATTCGAAGTTGCTGTTCAAAGTTCTAGGTTCTCTTCTGTGTATCTTACTCACACTGATCACCCACACTGTTCACTTTAATTATCAAAAAAAGAGGTATAAAATGTTAGTTCTTCAGGAATCTTATCAAACACCTTTTCCTTAACTATCCTGTTGTTTTCCTTTACTGAAGAATTTTGCAAGATCTTGTTGAGTAAATCTTCGCACTCTTTTTTAGACAACATTCGAATTACACGTTTAACGCCAGGGACGGAATGGGGAGTAGTGCTAAGGATATCCACTCCCATGCCAATTAATAAAGGTATACAAAAGGGATCTCCAGCCATTTCTCCGCACATTGACACATAAATTCCAGCTCTTTTTGCAACATCCACTGTATGTTTGATACTTTTAATTATAGCAGGGTGCAAGGGCTGAAACAGATGGGACACGTATTTGTTGGTGCGGTCAATGCCAAGGGAATATTGGATAAGATCGTTTGTGCCAATACTAAAAAAATCGACTTCCTTTGCAAGGTCCTCTGCCACCAACACTGCAGATGGTAGCTCAATCATAATCCCTACAGGGATATCCCTTTTATACGACTTACCCTCTTTTTCAAGTTCATTTTTTGCCTCTTCTAAAACCCTTTTTGCATCTCTAAGTTCTTCTAAACCTGATATCATTGGAAACATAAGTAATGCATTTCCCGCCTCAGCTGCCCTTAAAATTGCCTTTAATTGGGTTTTAAATATCTTTTTAAACTTTAAACAAAATCTAATAGCCCTTAGCCCCATGGCAGGATTGGCCTCTTCCAATTTTTCAAATCCCTTTCCTATCTTATCCCCTCCAGCATCTAATGTCCTGATAACCACTGGCTTTGGAGACATAATGGATACAAGGTCCCTATATTCTTCGTATAATTCATCTTCACCAGGCAACCTTGATCTATATAAATAAGAGTATTCGGTCCTATACAGACCAATACCCTCAGCTGCATAATCTAAGGCTGAACTGACTTCCTCAAAGAGTTCAATATTGGCCATTACTTTAACGTGGAATCCGTCCTTTGTTTTACCTGGAAGCCCACTTTGTTGAAACAACTCCCTTTTGTATTGCTCAAAACTTATTTGCCTCTCAGTATACTCATATATCTCTTCTTCTTCTGGTTCTATCAATATCTTACCTGTAAATCCATCAACAATAATAAATTCATCGTCTAAAATTAAATTCTCAACATCTTCTATTCCCACTATTGCAGGAATTCCAAGGGTCCTTGCAACAATTGACACGTGAGATGTCTTTCCCCCCTGGGCTGTGACAAATGCCATAATTTTACTTACATCTAATTCAACTGTATCTGCTGGCGTTAGTTCATGTGCCACTAATATTACTCTTGATTTAATAGGTTTTAATTCTTCCCCAGCTCCAGTTAAATTACCAATTACCTTTCTACTGAGAAGCTTGAATTCACTAATTCTGGTTTTAAAAAATTCGTCCTCTATCCCCTTAAACATTTTCTCTATATCACCAATACCCTTTTCAACGGCCCATTCTGCATTTAATTTCATATCCTTTATGTATTTAGTTATCGCATGTTTTAGTTTAGGGTCTTGAAGCATCATTATCTGGGTATCAATAATAGAGGAATATTCGGTCTGTTCTTCTGGAATTTTTGCCTTTAATTCTTTTAAATTTGATATTGTAAGTTCAAAGGCATCTTCCAGACGTTTTATTTCTTGCTCAACTAATTCTTCAGATATGTTTTGTATGGGAGCAAGACAAAAGTGGTCTCTGGTCAAAATATATGCATGTCCTATTGCAACTCCTACAGAAACAGGTATACCCTGAAGGATCTTTTTTGCCATAGTATCACCCTTATGTTATAATTCTCCAAATCCCTCTTCTATTAGTGATTGTATATTTGCTATTGCCTCTTTTGCATCCTCGCCCTTTGCAATTAGTTTTATTGATTTTCCCTTGGGCGCAGCCAAGGTTAAAATATCTAATATACTCTTTGCATCTACCTCTGTTTTATCCATAATTATTTTTATATCAGATTTGTATTTACTGGCTTCTTTGGCTAAAATAGCAGCCGGTCTTGCATGAAGTCCTAAATTGTTATTTATTATTACTTCAGAACACACTAACTCTTCTTTCATCTTTTTTCCCTTTGTTTTACAAAAAGAACAATATACCAGCAACAAATATTACTACTAACAACTCCCTTGATATTATATTTTTATAAACAAGAAAAGATGAAATAGAAATTACTATTCCACCTATGAGAAAAAAATGAAGATGATCATATTTTGACAAACACGATATCCTATACCATACAAAAACAAGTAGAACCCCATTAATAATTTTCAATCGATTTGCCCACCCAATTAAATTTATTTCCTTCATCTGCTGAAAAAAAGCAAGCCCCCTGCTCCACCCCTTCCAAAAAATCACAAATCTAAATAATTGCAGAATTAAAAAGGAAAAAATAAAAAATATTAGGCCCCAAATCTTTTGGCCATATAAAACAAACAACACTTCAGCCAATGCCCAGGTAACAAGCAAAGAACCCCCAAAAAACGAATCTCCAATAGCACTTAATGTATATGCTGAGGTCTCCTTTATGGCCTCAAGGGCCTTAGGTGATATCATTTTCTGGGAAATCCTGGATTCTATAAATAAGAAATACCCAACTAATAATGGCAAAAAATAAGGATGAGAATTGTAATGGGACAGATATCTTTGTCTTGCTTTCTTATATTCCGATAAGTTGTCACCATAGAATAATCTCAGTCCTGGCTCCATAATATAGAGCAGACCAAAATTCTGCAGCCCCTTAGTATTAAACATACTGCCTATAAAATAGGTCCTAAAAAAACATGTTATAAGGGTAGATAATTCCTTTTTACTCATTTTTTATTCTCAAATAGAGATTATACACCTCTTTTTTGCCCCACCCTGTGCTGGCATCCAACACCCTTTCCACCAAATCCTTGCCCTTTACATTACTTACCATCTCTTTTTTTATCATATTTATGAGTTCTGTCTCACTGGTCCTCAATTCTTTTTTTTGTGGTGGAGATATAATCACCGTAATCTCGCCCTTTAACTCGCCTATTACTTCATACTTTGAAAGGGGAAAGAAGATTACATCTTCATACATTTTAGTGAGCTCTTTAACAATGGCAACTTCCCGTTCTCCCTTCAATGTTTCATGGGCAACTTGTAATGTGTGTTTTAGTCTGGACTTTCTCTCAAAAAATATCAATGTGGTGTTAATTGTTGCAAAAGGGGTCAAAGTGGCCTTTATATCGCCTTTTTTCCTGGGCATAAATCCCAAAAAAGTAAAAGGAATAGGTTCTATTCCACTAATCATGAGTGCAGCAATAGGGGCACTTGGACCAGGTACTGCAGATACCCTGATTTTCCTTTTTCTGCACTCCCTAACAAGCAAAAAACCTGGATCAGAAATAACCGGTGAACCTGCTTCTGACACCAGAGCCACATCTTTACCATCTTCTAATATTTTCAATATACTATCTAATTTTTCTTTCTCCACCTTATCATAATAACTGACCAGTTTTTTCTTAGAAATCCCAAGTATATTTAAAAGATTGCCAGTGGTCCTTGTATCTTCACAAGCTACCACATCCACCTGATTTAAAACCTCAATGGCCCTTTTTGAAATATCACCAAGGTTGCCAATAGGTGTTGCCACTATCCAGAGTGTGCTCAAGCGTGAAGGCATTTTTTTCATGTTTTATATCTATGTTATCACCCTTTTTAGTGATCCCTATAATATCAAATCTGACTTTTTTGTGCCATAATTTATTTTTTGTTAAATAAAAAAGGGCTGCTGCAAGTATCCTCTTTTGCTTAGCCACATTAACAAATTGAACAGGCTCCCCAAAATTCTCACTTGATCTAGCCTTTACTTCAACAAAAACCAATTGCCCATCTCTCTCAGCAATAAGATCAATCTCTCCCTTTTTGGTTCTAAAATTCCTCTCCAAAATTTTATAACCTTTTTTCCTGAAAAATTTTATTGCAACATCCTCTCCTATGTTGCCTAATCTGCTTTTTCTATTAAGCACGACTTATCCCAGAATAATTCCTTTACCCCTTTAAAGGTCTTCCTATGGATCTTACACGGACCCATTATTTTTAATCTCTCTAGATGAAGTCTTGTAGCATAACCTTTGTGATTTTTAAAGCCATAGTCTGGATATTTTTTGTCCATCTCATGCATTAAACGATCCCTAAAGGTCTTTGCCAGGATAGATGCAGCTGAAATCTGGGGTATTTTATCATCACCTTTTTTTACACAAATTACCTCTACATCCTTTAAATTTGGAGCATAAATTCCATCAACATATACAATATCAGGTTTAATAGACAATCTGGAAAAAGACCTTTCCATGGCGAGCAAAGATGCCCTTAAGATATTCAGAGCATCAATTTCCTTAGGGGTTGCAAAACCAATACCCCATGATATGGCAACCTCTTTTATTTGTGTTTCTAAAACATATCTTTTTTTTGATGATATTTTTTTTGAATCCCGAAGGCCTGGGAGAGAATAATTAGGCGGCAAGATAACCGACGCAGCCACAACGGGACCGGCCAAACATCCACGGCCGGCCTCGTCTATGCCTGCAATTATTTGATGAATCTTTTCATTCACCTACAACTCTTTAACCTCAGCTTTGGTCATTTTTACTTAGGTTACTCATTTGAAATCATTTACAACAAACAACAACCACAAGACCCTAAACTTTACAAACTAAATTAATAGATATCCCTTGATTTAATCCTCGCAGCTTTACCTTTTCTATCTCTTAAGTAGTAGATCCTAGATTGACGCACTTTACCACGATCAACTACTTCAATCCTCTCAATTGAAGGAGAATGAAGGGGAAATGTGCGTTCAACACCAATCCCTGAAGAGATCTTACGAACAGTAAAGGTCCTGTTGGTTCCACTCCCTCTAACCCTTATTACAGTACCCTTAAACACCTGTATCCTCTCTTTTTCGCCTTCAATCAACCTGATGTGAACATTGATTGTGTCACCTGCCCTAAACTCGGGAATATCATATCTCATATGGTCCTGTTCGATTTTTCTGATGATATCGTCCATTTCCTTCTCTCCTTAAAATTTTTTTTCACCACAAAGACGAGTTTAATTATCCCATTTTTGTATTTGAGTCAACAAAAAGAAAAGGCCCGAGATGATTTTATTAAAAACAAACTTTTTCCCATTGACAAAACCAAAAAGTTAGCATACAAACTTTTTTAAACTCTTTATCAAAGACCATATATTAATTGTTAACACTAAAAATTTAAACCATTTCTCGCAACAGAAAGTTAGTTTTATGAACCAACTAAACTTGAAAGAATTTTTAAGGGAAACTGATTGTTATATTTTTTTAATAGCCAAAGTATATCAAAGGGCGTATAAAATACTCCAATCTAAATTAAGACCCTATGGGCTTACCAATGTCCAACATCTTGTTTTAGAGGCATTGTGGTTAATGCCTGGTCTGACTTCAATGGAATTATCCAGAATACTCAACATTGATAAAGCCACCATCTCAGGAATTGTGGATAGGCTAAATAAAGGCGGTTGGATCGAAAAAAAAGAAGACAAATCTGATAAAAGGATTATCAGGCTCTTTCCTACAAAAAAAAGTTTGGCTATTCAAAAGGATTTAATTGAAATCCGAAAACAGGCAAATGATGAGTTGCTAGTGAAATTTTCTCTGGAAGAAAAACTTTTATTTAAAAAATTTTTATTAGAAATATTAGAAAACAAGGAAGGGTAAGCCATGGAAGACGTTTACAAAAAATTGGCAAAGGTATTGGACTCAATGCCACAAGGATTTCCTGCAACACCAGACGGATTGGAAATCAAAATCTTAAAAAAGGTCTTTGAACCAGATGAGGCTGAACTTTTTTGCAAATTAAAATTAAAATTTGAGACAGTAGATGACATTGCCAAGAGGACTGGAATGGACAAGGAATTTCTCGAGAAAAAGCTAACTCAGATGTGGAAAAAAGGCCAGATAATGGGCGTGGATTTTGGAGGAACTAAGTTATTTAAGATGATGCCATGGATGGTTGGAATTTATGAATATCAAGTAAAGAGAATGGATGAAGAATTTGCAAGACTCTGTGAACAATATCTTCCTTATGTTGGGAAAAAAATATTTGGTACTTCCCCAAGATTTATGCAGGTACTTCCAGTGGAAGAAAATTTAAAGGCAAAACAAGAGGCACTGCCCTTTGAAAGGGTTTCAGAAATTATTGAGAAGGGGAAATCATTTGGAGTAGCCCAATGCATTTGCAAAAAGGAGAAGGCATTAATTGGAGAGCCCTGTGATAAACCACAAGAAGTGTGTTTAGCTGTTGCAAGGATTCCAGGGGTTATTGAGCAATTCGATCATTGGGGACGTCCAATTACCAAGGAAGAAGCATATAATATTCTAAAAATGGCTGAAGAATCTGCACTGGTTCATTTAACATTCAATACCCAAGATGATACCTACTTTATATGCAATTGTTGCGGATGTTGCTGTGGTGTACTCAGGGCTATAAATGAGATGGGGGTAAATGAAGCAGTTAACTCAAGATATAGGGCCAAAATTGACCCTGAATTGTGTAGTGGCTGTGGGACATGCAAAGATGAGAGGTGCCAAGTAAATGCTATTTCTGAAAATGACGGTGTATATTCCGTTATAGAAGACAGGTGTATTGGTTGTGGACTCTGCATATCAACTTGTCCATCAGATGCAATTGAACTTATTAAAAAAGAAGATGATTGGGCTCTCCCACCAAAGGACGAAAATGAATGGATGTCCCTACGTGCAAAAGAGGTTGGTGTGGACATAGCTAAATTTATATAAGGAGGCTTTTACATGAAAGACCCATTATTTCAACCTATTAAAATAAACTCTATGGAAATAAAAAACAGGATTTACCTGCCTGCAATGCATCTTAATATGGCAAATAACTTTTTTGTCACTGAAAATATCAAGGCCTTCTACAGGGAGCGGGCCAAAGGTGGTACTGGAATGATCTGTGTTGGTTATGCCACAATTGACGATAAGTCTGGAACGCCCCTGAATATCGGTGCACATAAGGACGAATTTATACCTGGATTAAAGGAGCTTGCACAAGAAATCCAGGAAAACGGAGCAAGGGCATGTATCCAGCTTAACCATTCAGGTAGATATAACCACTCCTTTTTCTTAAATGGAGAACAGCCAGTAGGCCCTTCTCCAGTACCCTGCAGACTTACTAAGGAGACTCCTAGAGAACTGACAAAAGAAGAGATAAAAGAAATTATTGAAAACTTTGGAAAAGCAGCTAAAAGGTGTAAAGATGCAGGGTTTGATGCAGTGGAAATACTTGCTGGAACAGGCTATTTAATAAGTGCATTTCTCTCCCCAATAACCAACAAAAGGGAAGATGAATATGGTGGTAGTTTAGAAAATAGAATGCGTTTTGGGATTGAGGTGTTAAGATCCGTTAGAGAAGCAGTGGGTAGTGACTATCCTGTGCTGGTTAGGATAAATGGAAATGACCTTATGGAAGGTGGAATTGGCAGGGAAAATATGAAGCTCTTTGCCAGGAAATTAGAACAAGAGGCTAGGGTTGATGCCTTTTGTGTAAATGTAGGTTGGCATGAGGCCAGGGTACCTCAACTTACCCCGTCGGTTCCAAGGGCTGGGTTTGCATATTTGGCACGGGAAATTAAAGAGACTGTATCAGTTCCTGTGATTGCATCCCATAGGATCCACGACCTAGATATTGCCAGGGAGCTCATAATAGACCATATGTGTGATATGGTGGCACTGGCTCGTCCTTTAATAGCTGATCCTTACCTGCCAAACAAGGCCAAACAAGGAAGAGAAGATGAAATAATCCACTGTGTTAGCTGTGGACAGGGTTGCTTTGACCACGTATTTCAGCTAAAACCAATAGAATGTCTGGCAAATCCAATGGCTGGACACGAAGTAGAGTATGGAGATATTGAAAAAACAAAACAACCCAAGAAAGTGCTAGTAATTGGCGGCGGCCCAGGAGGGATATGGGCAGCATTAGGTGCTTCCATGAAAGGCCACAAAGTAAAACTGTGGGAAAAATCAGATAGACTGGGAGGACAATTAAATATTGCTGGACTTCCAAGGGGTAGAGAAGAATTTTTAATACTTGCAGAGAACCTTGAAAATATATTATTAAATAGCGATGTAGAAGTGGAATTTGGAAAACAGGCAACCTTAGAAGATATAAAAAGAGAAGATCCAGACTTTGTAATTGTTGCAACTGGAGCAAAGCCAATTACTCCACCAATAGAAGGGATTGATCAACCACACGTGCATCAGGCATGGGATGTTTTAGAAGGCAAAGTATATGTTGGAAAAAAGGTTGTGGTAATTGGGGGAGGAGCTGTTGGAGTTGAAACTGCCATTGATCTTGCTGAAAGGGGCACCATAGATGGTGAAGACCTAAAATTTTTACTTATAAATCAAGTAGAGGACCCAGAACACTTGAGGGAGCTTTGCATTAAAGGCACAAAAGACGTTACATTAATTGAAATGTTAGACTCTATAGGTAAAGACATTGGAAAATCCACTCGCTGGACAATGATGAGGGATATGAAGATTTTTGGAGTTAAATATTATACAAAAACCAAGGCGCTAAAGATAACCAAAGATGGAGTTTATGTGGACATGAAGGGAGAAGAAAAGCTCCTACCTGCTGATTCCGTTGTCATTGCTGCTGGCTCTGTGTCAGAAAATTCCCTGGCAAAAGAACTTGAAGATGCAAATATACCACACAAAGTAATTGGAGATGCAAATAAAGTGGCCCAGGCAATTAATGCCATCCACGATGGCTTTAGGGCTGGAATATCTATCTAAAAAAAGGGGGCCAGGGCCCCCTTCTCACTATCTTTATCAAGTGAGTAAAAAATTAATTTAAATTATGTGTATTGCCTTAATTGCCTATAATTTCTTTGATAATTACCCTTTAATAATCCTGTCCAATAGGGATGAGTATCACAATCGTCCTACAAAAATGGCCCATTTTTGGGAAGATTATCCAGATATTCTCGCAGGCAAGGATCTTGACCAAGGAGGCACATGGTTTGGGATCAACAAAAAAAATGGCAGAATTGGGCTCCTCACAAATTTTAGAGAGCCAAAACAAGACCAAAGTAAAAGTTCTCGAGGAGATCTAATAGTAAACTTTTTAATAAAAAACCACTTACCTGAAGAATATCTATCTTATCTAAAAGATTCAGCCCCAAAATATAATGGATACAATTTTGTCTTTGGCACAACAAAAAAACTCTTTTATTTCAACAACATAAAGTTAATATCCACCTCATTATCAAAAGGTATCCATGTTCTAAGTAATGGTATTTTAAATGAGCCATGGCCAAAATGTGTAAGACTCAAAGAACTCTTTATACAAGCCACAAAAAATTCTCCTAATAATCTTTCAATTGAAAAATTATTCAACATCCTAAAAGATAATACAAAATTTCCAGATAAAACCCTTCCCAACACTGGGGTCGGAATCAAACTAGAGAGATTCTTATCACCTATCTTCATAAAGGATCAAAAATACGGAACCAGGACATCTACTATCTTTATAATGGAGAAAAATAATTTAGTGAGGTATATTGAAAGGACATATGTAAAGGGCACTAACCAAGTAAATGGGGATAAGGAATTTTGCTTTTTAATTAACTCATGACTTACCCTATCTTCCCCCCGATATCCTGCTATTTGGGGTTGTGAGGTTGTTGAGTTTCATAAAGGTTCTAGGTTCAACGTTCTAAGTTCTAAGTTCTAGGTTTTAGGTTCCTTAAACTTAGAACGTTGAACAATTTAACGACTAACTAAAAGACTTAAATTTATTTATTGCTTTTCAAAAGCGGAAAAATGGTTGCTCCTAAAGGCAGGGATTAAAAAAATAGCTGCAGAAAATAGGATTATTGTGAGATGCCCGGGGCCAGAATCGAACTGGCACGGGGACAAGGCCCCAAGGGATTTTAAGTCCCTTGCGTCTACCAAATTCCGCCACCCGGGCAAGAACAACATCTTTTTATAGAAATCTTAAAAAAAAGTCAACGACCTATTTTTC
>NZ_JBMYBT010000028.1:0-13195 GCF_053993635.1 Desulfothermus sp.
TTTTTCCACTTGGCAAGAGGGAAATATCCATCTATGGTCATTAAAAAACAAATACAGGAGTGAAAAGTCATGTATTCAGAAGAATATTTGCAGACTAGATTAGAGAAGAGCTCAAAATATGTATTAGATGAGGAGTTGGCAAAAATTGTAAGGGTTTCAATGGCCCTTGAGATGCCCCTTCTTTTAAAAGGTGAGCCAGGAACAGGTAAGACCATGTTAGCCCATGCAATAGCAGAAGCCTTGGATATGCCCCTTATTGTACTAAACGTTAAGTCATCAATGAAGTTGATAGATGCCTTATATCAATATGACACTTTAACCCGTTTAAATGATAGTAGATTTGGGGATTCAAAAAGGGATGTGAGTAATATTGAGGAATACATTAGAATGGGAAAGATCGGTCAGGCCTTTGTAAGTGATAAGCGGGTGGTTTTATTGATAGATGAAATAGACAAGGCAGATTCAGACTTTCAAGACGATATGCTGGATATTTTAGATCAGATGGAATTTGATATAATTGAGATAGACAAAAAAATAAGAGCAAAACACAGGCCAGTTATAATAATTACTTCTAATGCCAAAAAAGACCTCTCTGAACCATTTTTAGGAAGGTGTAACTTCCATCATATTGCCTTTCCGTCAAAGGAGATGATGAGAAAGATAATAAGGGTCCATTTTCCAGATATATCAGACAAGCTCCTTGAAAATTGTATTAGCTGTTTTTATAAAATGAGGGAACTTCCCTCAATTGAGAAAAAGCCAGCTACAAGGGAACTTATTAATTGGATACGTGCCCTTATGACAGATCCTGATTTTAAGCCCTCTAAGTTAAAAAAGGATGTACCTTACCTTGGGGTGTTATTTAAAAAAAGCAGGGACCTTGAAATAGCAAAAAACAGTATTGCAAGGATAAGGGCATAAATTATGTTTGTGGACTTTTTTTATTTGCTTAGGGAAAATGGGATTCCAGTTAGTCCAACTGCCTTCTTAAGGCTCCAAAAGGCACTATATCTTGGGATTATAAATTCTCTATTTGATTTTTATACAGCAGCAAGAAGCATATTGATAAAATCAGAGAGGTATTTTGATCTATACGACAGACTCTTTGCCCACTATTTTGAGGGTAAGGAGTTTGTAAAAACAGAAGGTGTGGAGCTGTCTGATACCATTAAGATGTTGCTTAGAGAGTGGTTAAAAGAGCCAAAATTACTTGCAGATGCACTGGGGATTCCTGAAGACCAGCTCAAGAAAATGACTCCTCAGGAAGTGGAGCAGTATTTTTTAGACAGGCTAAAGGAACAGACAGAAGAGCACCATGGGGGAAATCGCTGGATAGGGACAGGTGGTACATCTCCTGTTGGCCACTCTGGATTTCACCCTGGTGGGATGAGAGTTGGTGGTGTATCAAGAAACAAATCAGCAATTAAGGTTGCCTTAGAGAGGCGATATAAAGACTATAACAGAGAAGGACCACTTACCACATCTCAAATAGGAGAGGCATTGAGGCAACTCAAAAACCTTCAGCCAGTTGGTCCAAAGGACCAGCTAAATATCCCTGAGACAATCAGAGAAACAGTTAAAAATGCAGGGGAAATTGAATTAGTATTTGAGAGATCCTTAAAAAACAAACTCAAGGTGGTTCTTGCTATAGATAATGGCGGCTGGTCTATGGATCCTTATGTGGAGATGGTTCAAGTATTATTTGATTATGCAAAAAATCAGTTTAAGGATTTGAAGGTTTTTTATTTCCACAATACAATTTACGACTATCTTTGGGAGGATCCACCAAGGATAGAGAGACCTTATAAGGTAACGGATTTAGTAAAATTAGACCCAGATACCAGATTCATAATAGTTGTAGATGCCTCAATGGCGCCTTATGAGCTTTTAGTTCCTGATGGCTCTATTTATTTTGGTGAGAGGTCAGGCATCCCTAGCATTGATATCTTAAAATTTATCAGAAAGACATTTAAATATAGCGTATGGTTAAATCCAAAGATGGAATACCAGTGGAAATACACCCAGACCATTTTGTATATTAGAGAAATATTCCCAATGTTTGAGCTCAGTTTAAGAGGACTGGAGAAGATGGTTAAGTATTTGTCCAGTTGATTTTATAAATAGGGTGTGAATAACCAGCACACAGAATCCCTTAATTTTTCTAAAAATGGGCGAGAGTCCACCTCGTGAAGGGTAATTTCTCTAGATTTTTGTACTGTCTTACTTATGTGAGAGGTAAGTTTTGTTGCCAGTTTTTTGCAAAAAGTCTCAACAACCAATTCAAAATTTAGTCTAAGGCTCCTGTAATCCAAGTTTGCAGAACCAATTAATGAATAGAATTCATCTAGAACAAATATCTTTGAATGACAAAAAGGTGGAGGTTGGAAATAGATTTTTACTCCATACATAAGCAGTTCCCAGAGCATGTTCCTTGTGGCCCAATGCACATAGGGAATGTTGTTTTTTTCAGGAAGTATTATCCTGACATCAACACCTCTCAAGGCTGCTGATTGCAGTGCCCCGATTATTTCCCTGTTAGGCAAAAAATAAGGGGTCATAATGTAAATATACTCTTTTGCCAGTGAAATTGCTCCCACCAGTAGGATTGTCAATGAATTTAAGTCATCATCTGGCCCAACAGTTATGCACCTACAAATAGCCTCTCCCATAGGTTCAGGTAGTGATCTTCGTTTTTTTATTTTTTCACCAGTGCAAAACAACCAATCATCTATAAATATTTGTTCAAGCTGTCCCACTATAGGGCCAGTTAGTTTAAAATGAACATCTTGAATCTTATTTCTTTTTTTATATTGAGAGATTATGTGTTTGTCTCTAATATTAATTCCCCCTGTAAAAGCAACTTTTCCATCAACAACCAGTATTTTTCTGTGATTTCTCAAATTTATTAGAGGAGAGAAAGGATATATTCTTGGAGGGAGAAATCTAGTAAAAGGTATGTTGTTTTTTCTTAGATATGGGCCAATGGTTGGATAAGAATACCACTCTCCAATACCATCAACAATTACCCTTACATCAACTCCTCTTTGTTTTGCTTCGGATAGTGCATCTACAAATTGTTTTCCGATTTTTTTTCTCTCAAAAATATATGTCTGTAAAAAAACCGATTCTTTAGCATGGTTAATTTGATATATCATTGAAGGATATGCATCATCTCCATTGTACAGGACCTCAACATTATTGTCAGAGACAAGGGGAAATTTTGATATTGAATCAGAGATTTTTGCAATTTGATGAAAATCAGGGGGGATTACAAAATATCTATAAGAAGAATTGTAGATATTGTCTTTGTTGTGGGGAAATTCCAAATCGTTGTTAATTACATCAGGCCAAAACCACCTTATTTTTTTTGCCTTTAACTTGACCCTATTTATTCCAAACAAAAAATATAAAATTGGTCCAATAGGGGGCAGCATTAAACATACAATTATCCATACCCATGCAGCCCTTGGATCCTTTTTATAAAAAAGGGCATGAAGGGCACTTGCGATTTGAAATAAAAAAATAATTAAGGCAATAAAGTAAGTAAAAGCACTCATATAAAGTATTAGAGCCCTAAATATGCCTTTTTTATATCTTCGTTATTTAAAAGGTTTTCAGCACTATCTTGCATCACAATTCTGCCATTTTCCATTACATATCCTCTATGGGCTATTTTTAGGGCCTGATGGGCATTTTGTTCAACTAAAAATATGGTGGTTTTATTTTCCTTGTTAATCATTTTTATTATATCGAATATTTGTTGTATGATCAGGGGAGCCAGTCCAAGAGAGGGTTCGTCCATGAGCAGTAATTTTGGCCTTGCCATAAGGGCCCTGGCAATTGCCAGCATTTGTTGTTCTCCTCCGCTAAGTGTTCCTCCTTTTTGATTTTTCCTTTCTGCAAGTATTGGAAAGATATTGAAAACATATTCTAAATCTTTTTTTATTCCCTTTTTGTCACGTCTCAAATATGCCCCCATCTCTAGGTTTTCCAGCACCGTTAGTCGAGGAAATATTAATCTACCTTCTGGTACTTGAACTATTCCCATGGAAACAATTTTATCTGTGGATAGTCCAGTTATTTCCTTTCCTTCAAATATAATCTTTCCAGATAAAGGTGGTACAACTCCGCAAATTGACATAAGGGTAGTTGTTTTTCCCGCTCCGTTTGCTCCAAGCAGGGTTATTATCTCTCCTTGATTGACCTCTATTGATACATCAAATAGGGCTTGAATTGGCCCATAGAAGGTATTGATTTTTTCTAATTTAAGCATGTTCTTCTCCCAGATACGCTTTAATTACCTCTGGATTTTGAGATATCTCTCTAGGTGTTCCTTGTGCCAATAATCTGCCAGATTCCATTACATAGACCCTGTCTGATATGTTCATGACCAATTTCATGTCATGTTCTATTAAGAGTATAGATATTTTTTCTTCTTCCTTAATTTTATTTATAATGTCTTTTAATTCTGATGTTTCCTGGGGATTTAGACCTGCGGCTGGTTCATCTAGTAGAAGGAGAACAGGATCAGTAGCAAGTGCCCTGGCTATTTCCAGCTTTTTTTGGGCTCCGTAAGGAAGGTTTTTTGCCATTTCATTGGCAAATTTATGTAAGTCTAGTTTTTCCAGAAGGTTATAGCTATATTCTATAGTCTCTATTTCTTCTTGTCTGGTTTTTTTATCCCTTAAAATTGCCCCGATTACCCATGATTTTGTCCTGCAATGCCTACCCACCATTACATTTTCAAGTACAGTCATATTTGAAAATATTCGTATATTTTGAAATGTCCTGGCCAGACCTAGTTCTGTTACTTTATTGGGTTTAAGCCCGTTGAGTCTCCTTTTTTTTCCATCTCTGAGGACAAACACATCGCCTAAGGTAGGCTCATAAATCCCTGTTATGCAGTTAAAAAAAGTGGTTTTACCTGCTCCATTTGGACCAATTAAAGCTACTATTTCATCTGGATAGACCTGAAGGCTCAATTTATCAACTGCCTTGAGACCTCCGAAGTGCATGGATATATTTTTGACATCTAAGATAGGCTCTTTTTTATTCATAGCAAATCCCTTGAATTATCTTTTAGTTGGGTCGTACTCATATTTTCTTCTGGAACTTGGAATGAGTCCTTCTGGCCTAAAAACCATCATAAGTACCATTGATGCTCCAAAAATTAGCATCCTGTAATCAGAAAAAGCCCTTAGGTATTCTGGAAGGAGAATCATAATTAAGGCAGCCAGAATTACCCCTTGAATGGATCCCATTCCTCCTAAGACCACTATTGATAAGATGATAGCTGATTCTAAAAAGGTAAAACTAGCGGGATTTATAAAGGTAGTTTTTGCAGCAAATATAACACCACCAAAACCCGCCCATGTTGCCCCAAGGGCAAAGGCAGTCAATTTAGTTTTGGTCTTATCAATACCCATTGCCTGGCAGGCAATTTCATCCTCTCTAAGGGCTATCCATGCCCTTCCCAGCCTTGAATTTTGAAGCCTATTTACTACGAATATAGTGATAATACTCATGAGGACTATTAAGTAGTATATAAAAATAGTTGATTCTTTAACACCCAAATTTATTCCAAAAAGAGAAGGTCTAGGAATATTTGATATTCCGCTTGGACCGAAGGAAAATTCATCCCAGTTTTCTAAGATAAGTCTTATTATTTCCCCAAAACCCAGGGTAACTATTGCAAGGTAATCTCCTCTTAGTCTTAAGACTGGAAAGCCAAGGACAATTCCAAAAATAGCAGCTAATAATCCACCTATTGGAAGAGCTAGCCAAAAATTTATGTGAAAGTGATAATTAAGCAATGCATAACTATATGCTCCTACAGCATAAAATGCCACATAACCAAGGTCTAGAAGTCCTGCTAAACCCACCACTATATTAAGCCCAAGCCCCAGCATTACGTATATTAGAGCAGAAATCATTATATTTGTTTGATACATTGAAAAGATAAAGGGAAAGGCCAAAATAAAAAGTAAAAATATAATATATAGGGGTTTTGCATACTTTGGATTATTAAATATTTTGAGAAAAATAGATGTCTGGCCAATTCCCATTTCTTCTTTTTTTGCTTTTTTTGCCTTTCTCTCAAGCAAATATCTCCAGATAAAAGATAGAAAAAAAGACCCAATGCCCACTAATATTAGATTTTTCCATCTCCATATTATTACTTTGTCAGTTAAATTTACCTTTATTACCATTATGGGAAAGGTAAGAAACATAAACCAGATACTAACTTTTATGGATTTTTTTATTTCTTCAAACATATTTCCACCTATATCCATGAATTTTTTATATAGAAAATTATACTTTTTGCTGAGTTGATTCACCTAAAATTCCAGATGGTCTGAATATCAAGATGAGTACTAAAAGACAAAAGGCAAATACATCTTCATAATCGCTGGATATGTATCCTGTTCCAAAACTTTCAGTCCATCCAAGGACCAATCCCCCTAAGACAGCCCCAGGGATAGATCCAATTCCCCCCAAAACTGCTGCAGTGAATGCCTTAATTCCTGCTATAAATCCAATATAAAAGTTTATCTGACCAACGTGTGATCCAATTAAGACGCCGCCAATTGCAGCAAGTCCTGACCCAATTATAAAGGTCACAGATATTATTTTATCCACATTTACACCTACAAGCGCTGCCATGACCTGGTTTTGAGCAGTTGCCCTCATAGCTTTACCTATTTTAGTGAATTTAATTAAAATAGTCAGAAGAACCATTACAATGGCGGTAGTTACTATTATAACAAAGTCTGTAGATCCAAGAAAACTTGAATATGGTTCAAGCCATTTTATTTCAGGGATTAGTTCAGGAAAAGAGACAAAATTTGGTGTTTGGGCTAATAACACATAATTTTGCAAAAAAATTGACATACCAATTGCTGAAATAAGAGGAGATAAGCGGGATGAGCCCCTAAGGGGTTTATAGGCTATTTTTTCAACTGTAAATCCATATGCTGATGAATATATCACTGCTCCTATTGTGGCTAATATAAGTATAGAAATTTTGTTAAATCCAAGGATTGTTAAGATGCCTGAGATGATAAGGGCAGTAAAGGCACCGATCATGTATATCTCACCATGGGCGAAATTAATTAGCTCGATAATTCCGTAAACCATGGTGTAACCAAGAGCAATTAGAGCATAAATACTTCCTTTAGACAGTCCACTGAAAAATAGTTCTAAAAAATAATCCATTTTTCTGCCCTCTTTAACCAGAGTGTTTTGTTTTTTTTAAAAAAATTAATTTTTTATTTAGCCTCACAAATCCAACTGCAGGTTGAAATTTTAAAAATTTGTAACAACAATATTAACTCACATCAAAAAACTCAAATTGATTTTATTGACAATAAGAAACATAAGTAAAGGCTAAAATGGATCTGCCCATTTTAGCCTTCACAGTAATATAATTTTTAACAATAAATTTTTAGAATTTTATCTCAACAAATTTTCCATTCTGTACTTGATACACAGAAAATCCAACTCCCTCTGCATCGCCCTTTTTATCAAATTTAATTCTTCCCACAGGGGTATCCACATAATAGGTTCTGAGAGCCTTAGTAACTTTGTCATAGTCTGTGGATCCAGCTTTTTCAATTGCATTAAATAGGGCTAGTGCAGCAGAATAGGCATTGTCAAAAAAAGCCCCTGGATCAGACCCAAAAACCTTTTTGTGTTCTTCAACTGCCTTTATATGAAGAGGATTTTTAGAAATATCCTTGGGACCAGATGCATATACACCCTCTGCATATTTGCCAGCAACTTTTATAAAGGTGATGTCTTTTACACCGTCATCAGATATAAAAGGTATCTTTAGTCCTTTTTTCCTCATTGTTGATACAATTTTTGATGCTTCTGGATGGTAACCACCAAAAACAACTACATCTGGTTTTTTCCTCTTTATTTTTTGAACAACAGCAGAATAATCTACGCCGCCAGGGGTTACACCTTCAAATAATACAACTTTTGCCCTCCCATCTTTTTTAATAAATTTTTTTGCATAGGTAGCAAATCCCTTACCATAGTCACCTTTATCATGGATGATTGCAACCTTCTTAGCCTTTAAGACGTTTAAAAGAAATTCAACGTCTAATTTTGCCTGGGCATCGTCTGATGCAATTGTCCTGAAAAAGTTTGGATATCGCCCACTCTGGGTCAGGGCAGGATTGGTGGCTGATGGGGAAATTACAGGTATTTTGGCCTCCTTATAGATAGGCAGGGCAGCCTTAGTTGCGCCACTGCAAATGTGTCCTATTACTGCAACGACTCCGTCTGAAACCATCTTTGTTGCTACATTTGTTGCCAGCTCAGGCTTACATTGATCATCACCTGTAAGAACTTCAACTTTTTTCCCAAGGAGTCCACCTTTTTTATTGTAGTTATCTGCTACCAATTTAACAGCATTTACGGTTGGTAGGCCATAGGATGCAAGGTCTCCACTGTGAGCCCCAGCTACACCTATTTTTATTATATCTCCACAACTACCTGGTGTTAAAAGACTAAGTACAAGAAAGAGTGCACCAATTAATACAAAAATTTTTTTCATACTGCTCCCTCCTTTTGCTTTAAAAGGTTTTCTTAGATTAAAAAAAGTTAGTAGCAGTTTTTTGTAGTGTCAAGGAAAATTGTTTTTTGTTTGCAACTAAAATTCTATTGAAGAATTTTTATTATTTTGTATAATTTATATTTAAGAAATTTTAGTTATAGGAATTTTTATGTTTTACGTGCTGTTGGTGGGGCCTGATATTGGAGATAAGGACTTTGAAGAGAGGAATAGGTTAAGGGATCTAGTGGTTGAGTCTTTGAAACTAGAAGGTATTTTGTTTGCTGAATATCACTGGATATGGGACGAGAGCAACAAGATTCAATTATTATTGGGTCAATATCAAAATCTTAGCGATGCCAAGGAATGGATAGGATTTTTTGTGAGAAAGGGATTTAATTTACGGATTGTAGAGAAAATACCTTAAATTTTAGCCATAGATTCTCAATGATAAATTAAAAAACGACTAAAAATTATTGTATTTATAGCATACAGGGATGGTATTTATGGACAACTTGGATTCAAAAATGAAGATTTCATACAGGTATTTAAGTGAAATTTTGGAAAAACACGATCTGGAAAAATTATATATTAGCTGGACCGGGGGAAAGGACTCAACAGTGGTATTGCACCTGTTTATAGAATTTTTAAAGGAGAAAAAAATTAAGTTTATACCCAATTGTCTATTTATAGACACAGGATTTACTTTTCCTGAAATTAGGGAATTTATGGATAATTTTAAAAAAATATATGATTTTAATCTTATCATTATAAAACCAGATGTGGATTTAAAACAATATCCCAAGGAAGATGTAGTCTTGTGTTGTGGAGATTTAAAAATAAAGCCCTTGAAAAAGGCTATTGAGGATTTTGACATAAAAGTAATTTTAACTGGTGTAAGATGCGATGAGAGTGAGTCTCGCAGAAATGCAAGCTGGTTTGAGCACAAAAAAGAGCCCCATTACCTTCAAGTAAACCCTATTGTACATTGGAAAGAATCAGATGTTTGGGCCTATCACATAAAAAATAATCTCCCATATTGTTCTTTGTATGATATGGGATACAGATCTATTGACTGTATTCCATGTACAAATAAGGCCACAAAAGGAGAGAGGTCAGGTAGAAATCCTAAAAAAGAACAAGAGTTAGAGAAACTTCATTCTTTAGGTTATTTTTAGGGCAGAGTATGACTCTGCCTTAATTAAGAAATTATTTTATTTCTTCATGCCTGGCCAAATTATAAACACCGTGAAAAGGAAAATCTAAGGGATAATTTGGGATTTTTTCAAATTCAATTATCCCAATATCCCCTTGAGGCTCAATTTCACTAAGTCCAATTAGACCAAGGGGAATAGGAAAGTTTAGGATAGATATCCTAATCTCCTTTAATCTGCTTTTATATCTTTTTTTTAAGTAATCAACTATTATATTCTTTTCATCTTCATTAAAGGTCTCAAGCAATACTTTTCTACTGGATATTGGATCGATTTCCTTTGCACCAGGCAATGGATTTCCAATTAGATCAGGCCAATCATACCGGGAATACTCCTCAGGATCCCATTTGGGCCTGAAAAGATGGACCTCAACATCTTTTCTCTGTTTAAAATTTTTAATAACAATAGAGATTACATATCCCCTGTCAAGTAAGGGCTTTTCCTCTGTGCTGATTATTTTTACATCCATTTTTTGCCTCCTAGATTTGAATCATTAAGTTGTGTAAGTATGATATACATAACATAATAGTTTGTAAAGAAAATTAAGGTAGAATATAAATGGTATAATTCATAAATGGTTATCTAATTTAATGCTAATATTGTTTTTATTATTCAATTAAAATAAATAAAAAGTTTCCTAATCCACGTAACAACTCCAGCTAGGATGAGTCGTGGTACAGTGATCCAGAAAATAGGTACTCCAATTGCTACAAATAAAAGGGTATCTTCTAAAAGTGAATGGGATATTGCAATATGGTAATTCAAAATGTCTGCATCTTTTTTTTTAATTTTATTTGAATCCACATTGTGGATTAGTATGCCTGCTCCATAGGCAAGTCCCAGTGTATTAGCAACAATCCACATAAAGACTGCATCTTTTGGCACTCCTAAAATCATTAATGGATATTTTAGTATTTTTGTTAAAATAAAATTAATTTTGAATTCTTCCAATAAAGATTGAAGTATCATAAGTAGTATTATTAAAGCTACAATTTTAAATATAAGATAAGAAGCATCCAACGCCCAATGTTTTAGGCCCATGTAAAAGTATGATTTTGAAGTTATATTGTAATTTATTGCTACAATATTTTTTGAATCCATAGGTGGAAGTACTATATTTAAAATATAGGCTGCAATAAAGCTAGTTATTATCCTGACAATTGTGATTATTATAAATGATGAGCCTGTTTTCTTTTGTACTGCACTTTCAACAGGTAGATTGTGAGATATAAGACACATTAGAGCCAGTATAGTAATTTCTCTTTGGGTAAAGGAAAGTGTACAAATCGCAGCAATAGCAGCATAGATATTTATAAGACCAGCAGTAATATAGACTAATGCTCCATCTCCACCAACGCCTATTAGTTTAAAAAGGGGATGAAATAAGCCAGCTAGTTTGGGCAACATATTAGATACTTTAATTAAAAAGACCAAAAAAGAAATTGGTACTGTAATTTTAATAATCCAGATGCTAGTAGAGATGGCTGGTTTAATAGAACTCTTTATTGCAGAAGAAATTCGAGTAGTTAATTCCTTGGTCATTTAATTTTTTATTAATTTTAAATAGTTTTTTGCGCTTGTTAAATAATGGAATTCTTTTACTCCATCAATTAATTTATCTTTGTCTGGGGGATTTTGTAATACCTCTACCATTTTTTTTGACATCTCTATAGGATTGCCAATGGGAACAAGGGGGCCAAGTTCTCCATTTTTTAAAATCTCTCTGGGGCCGCTTTCACAATCAGTGGATACAACCGGTGTGCCAAGAGCCAGGGCTTCTACTAGTACATTTGGTGATCCTTCCCACCTTGATGAGAGCACAAAAAGATCTGCCTTTTTTAAATAAGGATATGGATTTTTTTTAAAGCCCAAAAAGTCTATTTTTTCTCTTATGCCAAGGTTGCCTGAGAGTTCCTCCAGTTGTTTTTTTAATTCCCCTTCTCCCAGTATTAATAATCTTGAATCCAATTTTTTATTTACATAAGAAAAGGCCTTTATCAAAGTTTCAAAATCCTTTTGATAGGTGAGTCTTCCCATTCCCATAATCACTGGTTTGTTTTTAGGATCAGTAAACCACTTATGGTCTATTTTTTTTTCTGAGAGTTCAAAGATCTCATTGGTTATTGTGGGATTTTTTATTACATACCATTTATTCTGGATATCTGGGCAAAATGAAACTATGTCTTCTACAACGCCTTTAGATACCCCGATTATTCCGTTTGAATAAGGAAGTAGTTTTTTTAATAAAAATAATCTTAATGTAATATATGGCTTTGGTTTGTTTTTTTCTAGTAAAGAGCGTCTTATATGTGTCCCAAATCTAATAAATATTTTTGTTTGAGAGCCTGATATTAACTTTGATATAATGGCCATTAAGCCTGCCCTTTCTTTCATTACCAATAGGGACTCAATTTTATGTTTTTTTAAAATTTTTATCATATATGGAATATTTAAAAATGTGTGCTTAAAGGGAAGTTGAATAATTTTAACATCAGTTGGGATATTTTTTACAAATCTGCCCTTTGCTTTTATTCTGTATAGATTGACCTGTAAGTTGAGGTCTATAAAACCCTGCATGAGATTAACTGCCATTTTTTCAACACCACCATCACCAGAAAAAGATAGAAGCATGTTAATATCCATTACTAGAAAAACTCCATAATAGCTGATTTAGAACAACAAAGGTCACTTGCCCACATGAAGCAATGCCAAAGGCCGCAGCAAAACCGCAGTCAACTGCAAGCACTTGCTAACTTGTCTTGTTTCACACCCTTGATTACAACAAAAGCCCCCTTCCCAAAGCCGTCCAGAATTGTTTCTTGCGATTCTCCAGGTATGAGGGCTTGCTTAATTTTTACAATCCTAAAGCCGGCTCCTTCAAGAAGTTTCAATACCTCTTGGGGAGAAAAAAAGACGGCCTCTTTGTAAAATTTACTCTTTTTTTGTTTATCTGAATAGTGCCTGCCCAGTTCACTTTTTTTATCCACAAATCCTACAATGATGCATCCGCCGTACTTCAATACTCTAAACGCTTCTCTGAAAGACTTGAGTACATCATCAAGAAAGCAAATGGTTGTTACCATCAGTACAAAATCAAACCTGTTGTCGGGAAAAGGCAATTCTTCCGCTACGCCCATATAAACGTTGATACCACGCATTTTAGCTTTGTTTGCCATCTTTTTTGAAGGTTCAACCCCGATTTTTATTCCAAGTGGAACAGCAAATTGCCCTGTGCCCACACCCACTTCTATACCTTCTGCCCCAGGCGAAGGAATAAGCTGGCGTATTGCTTTTAATTCAGTTTCATATAGATCAATGTTCTTTTTGAACCATTCATCATACTCATCGCTGTATTTTTCAAATGGTTCTATTTTTGGCATATAAAACTCCACGATGACTAACAGTTTTATTATAAAAACAA